>JADFOP010000020.1 GCA_022562795.1 Nitrospinota bacterium | reverse complement strand
AGGGCTACGTTCCGCCCCAGACGAAAGGCTGAGCCGCCTGGATGATTTCAGCTCGGCCATGATGCTCCCCTGCCTCCCAGGGGCATATTTCGGTTGAAATAGTAATTTCCCCCCCTAAGCGAAAGCACTCCGAAAAGCGCACAAGATCGTCTGTCGGACACAGAACACTACCGAAAGGCAAGGCTAGAGGGTGAGGTAGTGGTCACCAGACCCCTGCCGGACGGAGCATAAAAAAGATAGATGGCATTCACCTACCCCCACACGCCTGGTTATGATATAATTTCACAACTCCCCGTTATACAAATTATAATGGAGGTTTAATGATGAAAACCATTAAATCCTCTAAAAATATTGCGTTGTTGTGCATAGTGGTTTTAGTTTTCGCTCAACTGGCAGCTTTTTTAATGACAGAGGATTTGAAAAAGTCTATAGTATGACTAGTGGGTATACTCAATGGCAAAGTGAATTGAGAGCCGAATGAAATTTAATAATACCTATGACGCCCTGCCCGGGAGGTTTTTCGCAGAGGCCACTCCAGAAAGTTTCTCAAACCCGAAGCTATTGGCATTTAATGAAAAGCTAGCCAGTGAATTGGGCTTAAACCTGGGAGAGCAAGACGCTACAAGTCTGGCCGAAATCTTTTGCGGACAAAAACTTCTCGAAGGCTCTCATTTTATTGCTATGACCTATGGGGGACATCAGTTTGGAAATTTTGTCCCTCAGCTTGGAGATGGGCGGGCAATGCTTCTGGGAGAGGTCCTCGATCCAAAGGGCAAACGCTTTGATATTCAATTTAAAGGATCCGGACCGACATTATTTTCTAGAAATGGCGATGGATACTCCGCCCTGGGCCCGGTGATTCGTGAATATATTGTAAGTGAAGCAATGCATCACTTGGGAGTGCCCACGACGAGAGCTTTGGCCGCTGTCGCTACGGGTGATATGGTTTACCGCCAGGAGGCACTTCCAGGCGCAGTATTTACCCGGGTCGCAGCCAGTCATATACGTATAGGTACTTTCCAATACTTTGCCGGCAAAGGTGACCTCGAGGGATTAAAAACCCTGCTGGATTATTCGATCGAGCGTCATTATCCAGAAATTAAAACAGCAATTCAAGAAAGTTCAGAAGCATTAAACCCAGCTATTTTATTTTTAAAAAAAGTAATTGAAGCGCAAGTCCCTCTGGTGGGGAATTGGATGAGTCTGGGTTTTATCCACGGAGTGATGAATACGGATAATATGACGGTTTCAGGAGAAACCATGGATTATGGTCCCTGTGCTTTTATGGATCATTTTAACTTCGATCAAGTATACAGCTATATAGATTCACATGGACGTTACTGTTATAAAAACCAAAGAACGATCGTCCATTGGAATCTATGTCGACTAGCCGATTGCCTCATTCCCCTGGTGGATTCGAACGATGACAAAGCAATAGAGTTGTTAAATAACGAATTAGCAACGATCAGCGATCTTTTTACAAGTGAGTGGCACAAACGAATGGCCGCAAAACTGGGTATTGTTTCAAGTCCCTCCACTAAGAATGAAGATGAAAAATTAATTGTGATGTGGCTTGATATTTTAGAAAAAGAAAAGCTCGACTTCACTCTCTCTTTTAGAAAGCTTTCGGGTTTGTTGGAGGTGAATGAAAAACACATAAATTTGCGATTTAGCCCTTCGAGCGAATTTGAAAATTTCGTACAGGCTTGGAGGAAAAGATTGAAGAAGGATAATATAGACATTGCTACTATTAAAGAAAAAATGAATCGCCTCAATCCTCTGTATATCCCTCGAAATCATCAGGTGGAAAGGGCCATACAAAGTGCAATAGACGGTGACCTCTCGGTTTTTAATGAAATAAATAAAGTTCTAATAAACCCTTATAAGCATCAACCGGATCTGGATTCTTATGGAGCAGCTCCACTGCCGGAAGAAGAGATAAAAGCCACTTTCTGTGGAACGTAAAATTCAGTCCTGAGTTTACGAAACAATAGGTTAAGCGGAGCAAGTCTCTCTCCTTAGCCCACACAGCTACATCCTCCTACCCCCGCTCGCCTGGCCTGTGGTAGAATTTATCCAGCCCTAATAATCGATAAACGGAGCCTACTTGATGGAAGACCTTTCTTCGCTGCTAGAACAGGGGCTTAAGGGACTTCGTTCAGGGCATCACGAGGATGCAAAAGCGTCGTACAAGGAAGCGATTCGCCTTAAGCCTGACGATGCCGAGGCCCACTATAACTTGGGATCGGCTTACGGGAATCTTGGCCGCTACGAAGAAGCGGTGATGGCATTCAAGGTGGCGATACTTCTGAAGCCCGACCTTGTCGGGGCGCACTATAATTTGGGCCTAGCTTACCATAGAATCGGCAACCGAGAGGGCGCAGTGAAAGAGTATAACATTCTCAAAGACTTACATGGTGATACCGCCAACGAACTTCTTGGGCTGATTAACGAGGGTTAGGCAAATAGATAGAAGCAGATTATCCCAAAAGGTTTTGGGACCTGTCCCTCTCTTGGGGGGCTTCCAGGAGGTAGTAGTATCCTTTTCAAAAGGAAATTATCGTCCCAAAAGGAGGTGATTCCCAATGACGACGGTGCTTGCAGAGGAAATTCCACGTATCACCCCCCAGGCAATCAGGGAGCTTAAACAGAAGGAAGCAGACCTGGTTATCGTAGATGTCCGTAGGGTAGAAAGCTTCAACGACCACCGCGTGCCGGGGGCCATCTCGATCCCAAAGGTAGTGCTCCACCAGCGGTATGTTGTTCTAAACCCGGAACAGGATATCGTTTTCTATTGAACCTGACCTGGCGAAGGCTCGGCCGCCAGTTCGGCGGCCAGGATGAGAGAAAAGGGTTTTCTAAAAGTCTCGGTTCTTGAGGGGGGGATCGACGCCTGGGAGATTTGAGATATTACCTAGTTTCTATTTCACGATGAAATATGCACTATGCGAGCAATTCCGTTAGTTAATATTTCATCAGAAATTGCCCTTACCTTAAACCCGCCTGAACGTCCTCAATAATCCGCTCTGCAACTCTCACATTGCCGGAGATTGTGCCCATTGAGGCGTGATAGGCATCCATACAGCGGTCCTCCGAAGGTCGTGAAAGAGCTTACCTTCCAACCCTACCGCCCTACAAGCCGCCTTCCAGGCTCCCCGAATATCCTTGACGGGCTTCCCAGACAGTGGCAGGCTCTGGCCGAAGACCCACGCCCACCTGGCTTACGCTACTCCCCGGTCTGTGAGGATTTGCTTTACAAAAGGTCCTTTACATATTAAATTTGAATAGAGACAACGCATAGATGGGAATGGTGAAATGTTCTCTACCCAGGTGGCTGCGGGCTACGAGCCAAATTACGTCCGGCTCTACGAGTCCGGCGAGCTGGAGCGGCGCGTCGAGGAGGCTTTAGCCTCTCTAGAGAAGTGCCGGGTCTGCCCGTGGGACTGTGACGTCAACCGTCTCAAGGACGAGAAGAAGGTATGTCGGACGGGCCGCTATTCAAAAGTGGCCAGCCACTTCCCTCATTTCGGTGAGGAAGGTTGCCTCCAAGGCTGGAACGGGAGCGGGACGATCTTCTTCGCCTGGTGCAACCTCAAGTGCGTCTTTTGCCAGAATTACGACATCAGCCAGCAGGAAGCCGGCCAGGAGGTGACCCCCGAGCGGTTGGCCGAAATGATGCTGGAGCTCCAGGCGATGGGGTGCCACAACATAAACTTTGTCACACCAGAGCATGTGGCGCCGCAGGTCATCGAAGCGTTTCCCCATGCGATCCGCGGCGGGCTGCGGCTCCCCATCGTCTACAACACGAGCGCCTTCGACTCCCTTGAGAGCCTCCACCACTTGGACGGCATAGTCGATATCTACATGCCCGACTTCAAGTACTGGGACGAGGAGACCTCGAAACACTACCTCAAGTCACCGAAATACCCTGCGACTGCGCGGGCGGCGGTGAAGGAGATGTACCGCCAGGTTGGGCATTTAGAGTTCGATGAGAGAGGGCTTGCCCGCCGGGGGCTGCTCGTGCGTCACTTGGTTATGCCTGGGGGGCTCGACGAGACCCGGGAGATTATGCGGTTTCTAGCCGACGAGATCTCCCCTCATACGTACGTCAACATCATGGACCAGTACTACCCGGCCGGAAGGGTGGTCAAGTTCGATAGATACAGCGATATCAACCGCCGTATCACCTCGAAGGAACTGGCCGAAGCCTTCCGATTTGCCAAAGAAGCGGGTCTCTATCGTTTCGACAATGGGGGCCGTCTTCGCCGCCCCACGTGACGGCGAGTGTCCTTACCCCACTTTCTTTAAGTAGAGAAGAAAAACGGCCTTCTCAGCCCTCGGGGGACGACCTGGGCGGCTCGAAGAGATCCTGAAACCACTCGTCCAGCCCTCCCTCCTCGATCTCTTTAAGAGTGTAGGCGTTGAAGCGATGATAGCTAAGCCATTCGTTGAGCTTGGTTATAGTCTCCTCGTCTCTCCCCTCTTTGGCCTGCAGCTCTTCCCGCTTGCTCTGGATCGTCTGCTCGGAATAAGCCTGAACGCGGACTAGCCACTGGTGGACGATGGCCGCCACCACAGCGGCCTCCACCTGCTTGGCTCTCTCCTTTGCTTCGGGGGTGTATAGCGGCATGGGAGCGCCTCCTCGGACTATAAGAATTCTAAACTCAATATGTTATCGAGGCATATTAGGCCTTCAGAGAACGTAATCGGGGAGCTTGCGCGCTTCAAGGCGGGCAACCTCCTCAGCCTCCTCGGCGAAGCCCTCTCGGCCCATCAGCCCGTAAGTGGCCCGTTTGCTCGCCTCCACGCCGGGCTGGTCGTAGGGGTTGATATTGTAGAGGGCCCCGGCGCAGGCGGTGGCTACCTCGAAGAAGAGGATCAGCTCGCCCACCGTGTCGGGGTCTACCCGAGGAATAGTGAGCCGCATAGAGGGACGAGCCGCCTTCGCCAGGGCCGCCTCAGTGCCCCGAGCCTCTGCGTTCAAGAGCCCCCCGAGGCTCTCCCCGCCCAAGTAGGACAACCCTGCCAAGGGGCCTGCCGCCCTCGGAATCTTGAGGTCTCGGCCTGCCTCTTCCACCGTAACGAAGCAGACGAGCTTGTCGTGTGGCCCCTCGGCGTAGAGCTGTAGCTGGGAATGCTGGTCGGTGGCCCCTAGGGCCCGAACCGGGGTGAGGCCCACCCCGACCGGTTTGCCTCGCCGGTCAACAGCCTTTCCCAGGCTCTCGGCCCAAAGCTGCCGAAACCAGTCGGCAAGGTCCTTAAGCGGCTGGGAGTAGGGCATCAGCACGTTAATCCGCACACCCCGCAGGCGGTCGAAAAGGTAGCAGGCGAGGGCGAAGACGTAGGCCGGGTTCTCTCTGGGCGGCATGGCGGAAAGCGCCCTCTCCGCCCGTCCAGCTCCGCCCAGGAGAGCCGTGATGTCGATGCCCGCAACGGCGGCAGGGAGAAGCCCCACGGCCGAAAGCACGCTGAAGCGCCCTCCCACGGCCGGCGGGATGGGGTACGTGGCGTAGCCTTCGGCCTCGGCCGCCTCCCGCAAATGGCCCCTGCTCGGGTCGGTCGTGGCAATGATGTGCTCCGGCCACCGGCGGCCCACCCGCCGACGGAGCCGGTCGCGGATGATGAGGTAGGTGGCCATCGTCTCAGCCGTGGCGCCACTCTTGGTGATGACGTTGAAGCAGGTCTTCTTTAAATCCAGCGTATCAAGTAGCCCACCGATGAGGGCCGGGTCTACGTTGTCGGCCACGAACACGCGGGGCCGGCCTCTCCTAAGCCGGCGGTCCTCGTTGTAAAAGGGGTGGGCCAAGGCTGTCTGGAGCATGATGCTACCTAGCGCGCTTCCTCCGATTCCTACAACGACGAAGGCCTCAAACCGTCGGGCCAGGGCCGAGGCGTGGTCGGTGATGCGGCGTGCGAGGGCCTTGTCGGCGGGGAGCTTCCGCCAGGCCTGGAGCCCGGCGAGCCGCTCGGCCTCTAGTACTCGATGGGCCCTCTCCAAACTCCCAAGGCCTTTTCGCCACTCGGCGGCCGTCAGGCCCGCCTCCTTTCCCAGGAAGGTCGCCAAACAGAAGTTGAGGTCCAGCCTGCTCTTTAACGTCTTCGCGCCAGCCATTGTGACTCCCTTCTACATATGGTAAACGCTCTAGCATCTTCAAGGTTTAAAGGATTATAGCAGACGAAACCTACCTCCAACAACGGCGGGCGGCTGAAAGGCGGTTGACACCGGCGGAGCCCTCGACTAATTTAGTCCCTGCCGCTCTCAGGAGCCCCTTGCCTTGCCGGCAAGAAGGAGGAACAAACGGATGGCCAAGAAGCCCAAGGGAAAGAAAGCCAGGAGGCGACCGAAAAAGAGGCGGAGCACCTGGATGCTCGCGGGCCTTGTGGTACTCCTGGTGGCCGTCGCGGGGACTTACATTCTCGCCCAGAGCCGCCCCGCATACGGGTCGCTGAGCGCCATCGGACAGGGAAAGCCCGTCATCGTCGAAGTCTTCCTTCCAACGTGACCGAACTGCCGCGAGCTCAAGCGGGTCGTGGACTCGCTCATCCCTGAATTTCGGAAGGATTGTATCTTCGTCCTTGCCGACCTCAATACCCCTGAGGGGCGTGCCTTCGCCATCCGGCACAACGTCCCCAACACGGTGCTCATCTTCTTTGACGGAGACGGCCGGAAGCTTGATACCATCTACGGGGTTCAGGAGCCCGATGAGCTTCGAGGAAAGATCAAACGGATTCTCGGGCTCAAGCTCTGATGGCGAGGTCATTGGTGTACTTGCCCCGAGTTCCCTACACAGATAAGAGGAGAACCCGATGGCAGAGGCTGTGAGCCCTTCGGCCCTGCTCGGCCTCGATGAGGCCGTCGTGGAGGAAGTCATCTCCAGGGCTCTGGACGAAGACGTGGGCAGCGGCGACGTGACGACGGCCGCCTGCGTGAGCCCGGAAACCCTGGGCGTCGGCCGCATGGTGGCCAAGGCGGCCGCCCTCGTGGCGGGCCTCCCTGTGGCCGAAGCGGTCTTTCGGAGGGCGGAGGCCTCCTTGAGCGTGAGGCAGGAAGTCGCCGACGGCCAGGCCGTTGAGCCGGGAGAGGCGCTCATGGTGATCGAAGGCCCCCTGGCCGGACAACTCGTGGCCGAACGGGTGGCCCTCAACTTCGTCCAGCGCTTAAGCGGCATCGCCACGCTGACCCGCCGGTGCGTCGAGGCGGCCGCCCCCTACGGGGTGACGATCCTCGATACCCGAAAGACCACGCCGGGCCTAAGGTCCCTCGAGCGCTACGCCGTGCGAGTCGGCGGGGGAGAGAACTGGCGGGCCGGCCTCTTCGACCTCGTCCTCATCAAGGACAATCACATCGCCGCCGCCGGGGGCGTAAAGGCGGCGGTCGAGAATGTGCGCGCGGCCTACGGAGAGCGCTACCCAGTTGTCGTCGAGGTGACGAACGACGAGGAGCTAACAGGGGCCCTTAAGCTCGAAGTTGACCGCATCATGCTGGACAACTTCCCCATCGAGGCGATCCGCGAGGCGGTCAGGACGGCGGAAGGCCGGATCCCGCTGGAAGCCTCGGGCGGCATGACCCCTGAGAACATCCAGGCCGTGGCCGCCTGCGGAGTAGACTACATCTCGGTCGGGGCCTTGACCCACGCCGCCCCAGCCCTCGACATCAGCTTCGCCGTCAAGCCGCTCTGATCGAGGGCCTGGTGGGTCCCCCAAGCGGCTCCCTTGTGCCCCTTCTCGTCATTCATAAGATAGCAAGATAAATATAATGTTAGAGTAGTGAGGACTGAGAGGCCTGCAGTCGCACTAATTCTCTAAGGAGATTGAGCATGCGGTTCGCCGTTGTGGGGGCAGGCGCGGTAGGTGGGTACTATGGTGCGCTGCTCGCCAGGGCTGGTAACACGGTCGCCTTCGTCGCCCGCGGGGCCCACCTTGAGGCCATCCGGGATAAGGGCCTAACGGTCAAAAGCTGGAAGGGCGACTTCCACCTGCCAGAGGTAAAGGCGACCGACGAGCCGGCGGAAGTGGGCCAGGTCGATTGCATCCTCTTTGCCGTAAAGACCTATGACACAGAGGCCGCCGCCCGGCAGATGGCGCCCATTGTGGGCCCGGATACGGCCGTTCTGTCGTTGCAAAACGGTGTTGAGAGCGAAGAGATATTGGCGAGCCACTTTGGGATGGGTAGCGTCCTCGGCGGTCTCGCCTTCATCTCGGCCGTCATTGAGTCGCCCGGCGTCATCGCCCACACCGCCGCCGGAGGCCTCACCTTCGGCGAGATGGACGGCGATCTCTCGGAGCGGGGCCGACGCCTACAGGCCCTTTTCGAGGCGGCCGGCATTGAGAGCAAGCTCACAGCGGACATCCGTAAGGGACTTTGGACCAAGCTCGCCTGGAACGCCTGCTTCAACCCTCTGACCACAATCACCGGGGCGAACGTCCAGGAGATTCTGGAAATCCCGGAATCACTGGAGGTCGCTAGGGCAGCGATGGCCGAGGTGGCCCAGGTCGCCCGAGCCTGTGGCGTGGAGCTCGCCGAAGACGTGGTGGACAAGATGGTCGAGGCCACCAGGGGCCTGGGGCCCATCACCAGCTCGATGCGGCACGACTGGGAGGCGGGAAAGCCAATCGAGGTCCACGCGCTGTCGGGTGTGGTCGTCGATCGGGGCCGCGCTCAGGGTGTGCCCACCCCCGTCAACGCCACTCTCTATGCGGCCCTCCGGCTGATGGAGCAGGCCCGAGAGATGGAGTAGGCACGCATAGTTCTCACACCAAGTGGTGGCTCACTTGGGCAAACCCCATCTCTCCATGGAGGCGACACGTGAAGAGGCGTTACGCCATTGCTGGATTTATCTTCAGTCTCCTGCTCATCGGATTGCTGGTGCGGGGAATTGAGTGGGGTCAGGTCCGCCAATCATTTGTCGATGTGAAGCTGGAGTGGTTAGGAATCATCTCTGCCATTGTTGTACTTCGTACAGGCATCCACGCATGGCGCTGGACATTTCTCTTAAGGTCAGTCCACCCGTTGGGGCTCGGCCTCTGCTTTCGGGCCACCTCAGTGGGGTTTCTATACAATACTCTGCTGCCGGCCCACGCGGGTGCGGTGGTGAGGGCCTTTGTGGCGGGAGAGGGAGGCCGCGTGCCCGTCAGCAGCGTTTTCGCCACCGTAGTAGTAGAGCGGATTATCGGGATCCTCTTACTACTCCCTCTCATGACCCTGCTGGCTTTAGGATGGGCCAATCCACCCAACCTGAGCCTTGCAACGAAGGCCTCTTTGCAAATCGGCGTGGGTCTATCTGGTGCGATTGTTTTATTGGTTGGGCTGGTTCTTTGGGGACTGGTTCGGAACCGCGAGCGAACCCTGGAACGCTTGCATAAGACGTTTGCTTTCCTCCCGTCCAGCTGGGTTGAGAAAATCTCATGGTGGGCGGAGAACTTCGTCACCGGCCTGCGAGGGATGCCCACGGGCAGAAACCTTGTTGCGTTCGCCGTCTTGTCGGTCTCTATGTGGGGATGTTGGTTCGCCGGCAACTTCTTCCTATTTCGAGCCTTCGACCTGCCTCTACCGCTCTCGGCCGCCCTCATGCTGATGCTGCTCCAGTTTCTAAGCTTCACCTTGCCGACGGGTCCGGGCATCCTCGGGGCCTACCACGTCTTCGCCACTATGGGCGGGCTCCTCCTATATGGGCTTACGAGCGCTCAGGCTCTTTCGGCCGCGTTCGCGCTCCGCATCGCTATCTCTGTAACCGTAGTCCTGTTAGGTCTTGGCTCTCTGATTTTCGATGCGCTGTTGGCCGGAAGACCCCTCAAATCGGCGGCCCTGGTTCAGACAGACATCACACCGGGTCATTAAGGACGCCAACGCCACGCACGGCGGGAAATGAAGACCGTCAGGGAAGGAGATTTGCGGAGCGCAATCCCCACAAACAACCTTCGCCGGGGATTGTTGTAGTGTGCTGGTTAAGAGGATATATCAGTAGTTACATTCGACCAATAATCCGGTTCTCTTATAATTTTCTCCAATGTTCGAAATCAATTAGGTATAACTTCTTCTGCTTTGCATCATATATCGAATTATCGTCATAAGCGGAGTCAGGATGATGGACATTCAGAGCCAAAACTTTTTCTAACTCAGACTTGCGTTGTTCAATCGCCTCCTTTTTCTCTATTCCGGCCAACTCCTTTATGGTTTTACCCTTTATTCTTTCCATCAATATGAACCAATCTTTTGGAGAGTTTTTGGAGGATTTACGAATCATTAAGGAACCCGGCGTAATTAAATTGAACATATTAGGAACTTGCACGCCATTCTCAAAAAGAAATTTTCCTATCTCATATTCGTTATAGGCGCGCTCTTTATTCCGGCACCGTTTTCCGATAATCCCATCCTCAACGAGATAAATATTATCAAGATCGTTGATGGTTCTCCCTTCATTGACAGCCGCCTGAAGTTTTAAGAGCAAATTGCCTGGCATCTCAATCCCGTTTCGTTGTCGTGCGCGTCTTTGCTTCGTCCTAGTTCCGGCCGTGCCGTGTCGCCAAAAAAATGGGCCCCTCAAAGGGCCCTAAGGCGCTCAACCCTTTGTAATTTAATTAATTACTCCTCTTCCGGGGAAACCGCTCCCGGGCACACAAGGTGCCATTCTACGGGGTCTGTGAAAGAACGCAAGGCCTTTTTTACAAATGTATAGTTTTTTTTGGAGAGCCTACGATATGCCTCAAGTAATCACATGTACTCATTGTTAATGGTAAATGGACCAAATGGCGGGGAAGATTATCACAGGCAATCGTGGCTCTACATTACATGAAAATTAGGTTAATTACTACCAATTATCGTCCCCCAGGAACAAGAAAACCCGTGCTTAATCCATCACTGATTGCGCCATTGGGATGTGGAATCCCCTATGCTTTGCGTCTTGCTAATCCTCTGAGCGGTGGCCTTTAGCGCCGATGTCTTTCTTCTTTAACACGTTTTCGAGAACGTCGAGGACCAGCCCGGTCGCCCTCTCGATCAGCACCACATTGTTGTCGACGATCACCCGTTCTAGGCCGGGCGACGTCTTCGGCAGGAGCGAAGCTAGGTCGTCAGGGAAATCGCGCTTCTGTAGTCCCGGCGGCAGATAGCCGCCGTGACGTTCGACATGGCGGGCAAGACCGGGGGGGAGTGTCTCCCGCTTGGCGAGGCCGTGTGGCATCGCTTTGCTCTTGCCCTTGGCCCCCTTGCCCTTCTCAACCTTTTCCTCCTCCGGAGCCTCCTTTTTGCCAAAATATCTCTCGATGATGCGCCTCTCGATTTCGCTAAAAATGGTTCTTGCGATATCCTCAGTGTCTGGCGCCTTTTTAGTGTCTGGTGCTTTTTTCACCGTGGATTGTTCTTTCACCTTCCACTTGGGGCCCTTAGGCCCGCGTTTGGACGCCGGGGCTTGAGCCTCGACCTGGCCGACCATGGCCACAAGGAGAAGAAGGCTAAATAGCACGCGCATGAGCGATACCTCCTTTCATGCCCTGAAGTTTGATAAGGGAGAGCGACTTCGTCACAACATACTCCCGGTAAGGCATTTACTTCGCCCTTGGACCCCCTCGGCTGTAGCGACGTACAAGGGGACGAAATCTGCCAGAGAGGCGGGAGCATCCCTCGAGCTCAATCAACTCCCCTCTCCGATAACCATTTTAACCTTCCTGGGACATTTCGCAATCCCCAAACATAGAGCCGGTCCCTCAGAGACCCCCTACCGACGCACCCTGACCTTGTAGGTGACCTCTACGGCCTTGTCTGCCGGTACAACCATATCGAAGACGAGCCTATCGGCGGCCGCCCGCTCATGCGCGTGGCTCGCCGAGATTATCTCGGCCTGGGGTGGGATGTGCTCGACGAGGCGAACGGAAGCCTCAACTCTCTTGTGGTTCTCGATCGTCACCCGCCACGCCGACTCGTAGAGATCCTTCCCAAGGCGCTGAAATTCCGTCTGCCTGCGCTTCGCCACAAGATCGAAGGCCAGGCCCGTCTCTAACTTGACCTCCTCAACCCCCGCAGGAGTATGACCCAGGCCCACCTCGCCGGCGAACAGGAGGGGTCGGTCATCCTGGGCAACGTAGACCCGGAGGGTGCCGCCTGGCAGAGGGCGGCCGAGGCCCGCCTCGGACGTGTTTGCCATTAACCAGATTACGGCCACAGGGAGCCGCTCTTCTTCCGAGCGCGGCCTTAGAAGGACGGGCCAGCCCCCGCGAACCTCGTAGCGGCGCCCGAGCCGAAGCCTATCGGCCTGGAGGAAGCCGAGGCGTACCGTGCGGCCGTCGGCCACGGTTACGGGTTCCTCGACCGTGTAGCGGTGGAGGTCGGCGACAGGGGCCTCAGCGACCCTCTCGGCCATCGCCCGGACACCCCTGGCCAACGGGACTATAGGGGGCTTCACGCGCCCAACAGTGCCGGCCACAAGCTGGACGGAGGCGTCGCGGACGTCGGCCCCGCTTGTGTTGGTGACGGCGAAGACCCCAGAGAGGGTTCCTACCAGAGACGCCTCGTCAATTCGGAGAACGTAGTCGGCCCGCCAATTGAACCCCTCGGCTAGATAACGGGCGGTGAGGGCCGCTTCGCCTGTCGGACCTGCAAGCTTCCAGAGTAGCTCCGGCTCCGGGACGAGTGATCCGGGCATGCGGGGCAGGACTACGCGGCCGGGATGTCCCAAATGGACCTCCTCCCCGATCTGGAATACCGGGGCGCCCTCGGCGGCGAGGAGTACGGCCTCAGTTCTGCTCTCCTCGCCCGTCTGCTGGGACGTCACCACGAGGTCGACCCGCCCGCCCCGGGCGGCTTTGAGGAGACGTTCATGAGTGAGGGGGTCGTAGAGGAAGCGCTCCTCCAGGACTTGAAGCCCCCTGGGGCCTTCAAGCTGAACGCTCGTAGGGTCTAAAGTCTTAGGCGCATCCCGCCATACAATCCTCCCGGAAGCAGGAAGGCGCACCCGGCGGGTCTCCTCAACCAGGGCCGACCCCCGGTCGTAGATGGTTAGCGTCAGCGCCGTCCGGTCGTCGGCTGTGACGACTTGGCTCTCCTCAGCGGACCGTGTAGCCCCTGAAGAAAACAGCACGATTGACCCAACGAGCATACCAACAAGACCAAACCTCATTCCGTTCATGAAAGCCTCCTATCGCTTAATCGGGCTAAAGGGAGAGCGAGATCGCGGAGACTCCCGACCTATGTTGAAAATAACGGGAGATAAGTCCGGCGTCGGGATCAGCGTATCGTCCACGTCCTATCTACTTTAGACCCGCTTGGGATAATCCAGTTGAACAGCCGGGCGAAGACGCACCCCCAATCCGCATCTTAAAAGAGTAGTATCAAAATGCAAGGGTGGTCGTCACGCACTTCCCGTACATTCTATACTGCCTGAATTTTAATTAAAGGGTAGTTCCGCCTCAGGCGGACGTCAGGCGGAACCACGACACCTTATATTTTGGCGGAGGGCCGCAAAGGGCATTCCCACACTTTGGGGTAGTCGGGGTCGCCCCGGACCCCGACACCATCTGCCGCGACCTGAGAGATTGGACAGATTTGACACTTTTTGACACATCTTGACAACTTTCCAAATGTACCAAAATGGACTTTGTATATTGATTTTACTGGACTTGTAGGAGACACCAGCCTTGGAATTAAGCCTACGGTGTCAAATAGCGTCCAAAAATCTCAACTTACCATAAGCTGTTGATTTTGCTGCGATTATTAAGAATCACGAGCTTCCGGGAAATAGACGGGTCTAAAGGAGGTGTCCAATTCTTGTAAGCAATTAAAATTATAAGGCTTGAGGGTTTTAGCTGGAAATTCCTGGCAATCCAACCTTCCGCCTCAGGCGGGCCTAAGCCGGAACCCCGACACCACCTGCCGAGGACAGGCCCCGGGCGTCTTCGAGCATGGCGTCCCGGATGGTGGGTAGCGGCAGGCTCCCAAAGTCGAGCAGCTTGTCGTGGAACGCTTTCAGGTCGAATCGGTCTCCGAGCAGCTGCCGGTAGGCCGTCCGCAAGAAGAGCAGCTCGCGCTTGCCCATGTGGTAGCTCATCGGCTGGGTGGGGCTTAAGGTGTATCGGAGCACCTCGGCCTCGGCGTTTGGCCGGGAGAGCTTGGCCACGCTCACGAGCATCTCCACGGCCTGCTCGGGCGTCATTTGCCTCGTGTGAAGGGAAGCGTCGATGACTACCCGACAGTCCCGCCAGAGCTGGCCGAGCAGCTCCATGAAGCGCACCCCGGGCTCGGTATAAAAACCCTCCTCGTACATGAGCTCCTCACAGTAAAGAGCCCATCCCTCCACCAGGACCGTCGAGGAGAAAAGCTTCCGGACGGGCCAGGCCAAGCGGTTGGCCCTGGTGAACTGGAGGTGGTGGCCCGGGTAAGCCTCGTGCAGCGCGGTCACCTGGGCCTTCGTCGGGCAATGACCCCGAAGGCGCTCGGATCGGACCTTCGGGTCGGCCTCATCCACCGGGGTCACCCAAAAGTAGCCGGTCTGGTCGGCCTCAAAAGCCCCGGGTGGGATGTAGGCGGCGTATGGGATGATGACCCGGGCGAAGGGAGGCGTTGGGACAATCTCCAGCCGCTCATCCTCCGGGATGGTCGCCAGGTCCCGCTCCTCGACGAACCGGCGCGCTCTCTCCATCTGATCGCGGTAGAGAGGGAGGACTTCGGAGGGCTCGACCACATCACCCTGAAGCCTCTCGGTAACGCTCTCCCAGTCCTCGCCTGCCTCGATGAGGCGGGCCTCCTCTGCGAGAGCCGCTTTCGTCTGATCGATCGCGTCGTGGCCTATTGCCACCAGATCGCCCGCCCTGTGGCCGAGACCGTGGAAGTCCTGACAGATGCTGTTGAAGAGGGCCTCCCCCACGGCGAAGTCTCCGGCGGCCCGCTCGGCGAGCTTGTCAAGAAAGCGGCCATACTTTTCCAAGGAATCTCGGGCCACTGCGCTGGCCCGATCGAGATCGGAGGCCAACGAGGGGGCCTCGGAAGCCAATGCGGGCACCACAGCGGCGATGAAGGTATCCCCACCCTGGACGAGCTGGCGGGCGACCGTCACCCAGAGGGGAGGAACCTCTGCAGGCTCAACGAGCTGCCGGGCGCCCTCCTCCAAGAGAGCCGGCACACCCCGTAGCCTCTCGCTCAGCCGAGCGGCCCGCTCCCCCTCGTCCCCGAAGGGCCTAAGCGTAAGGAAGTAGAGCCCGTATAGGGCGCTCTTGGGGGCGAGTGTCGGATTGCGCTCCGCCGGACGTGTGGCTTCCTCCAAAGAGACCTCCATATCCAATTTGCGCTTGAGGAAGTCGAGATCGAGTCGCGCATCGCGCGACAGCCCCTCGCCATCTTCCAGGACCTCTTTGAGCCGCCGGGCGAAATCCTTCCTGGCCTCCAGCCACTCCTGCCTGGCCTCGGCTCGCAGGTCGGGTAGGGCGCCGTCGAAATCTCGCACGCCGGCGTAGGTTGCCCATACAGGGTTGGCCCGACAGTAAGAGTCCAGGACTTCATCGATTAGGCCGAGCGCCTCGGTGTCGGTTGCGGGCATTGATAATCCCTCCTGATGGTTCAATCTGTGAAGTAAGGAGGCGTTCGTCAAGCGGGGAGCATTAAGGCCTGGTGCTCACAATGGGAGAGAACAGGGTCGCGGACGTCAGCCCGCCGGCTCGGGTGAAGAGATTTACGGTGATGGGCGCATTGGTGAATCGGTCGCCCGGGGCCACTTCGTAAGCGCCGACGTAGCGGCCCGGGCCGAACTCCGTCATGGGGAGGTCGCGCCGCTCGGGGCCTACAGAGAACGTGGCCGTGAGGTCCGGCTGGCCGATGGCCACTACGGTGATCCTGTCGCCCGGCTCCACGAGACCGTCAGAGCCCGCTTGGGCGGACGTCACCAGGAGTTTGGGAGGCGCGGCGGCGGCCGGCGCCTCACCGGCGCCATATACGAGGGAGGCCGTAAGCTCCCGGGCCAATTCGTTGGTAATCTCGAAGAGGAAGGCCTTCTGCATTCCCAGGAAGGGCGTGATCACCGCCGAGCCAATGCCCGTGGGAATTTTGGTCAGGCCCGCAGTACGAACCTTCTTGCCCGAATTGGACCAGACGACCTTGCCCGTACGGGCGCTCACGAGGCGCACGTCTGCTCCCACCTCGGCCTGGGAGTGGATGAGCATGTAGTGGCGACCCCAGTGGGTCACCTCTCCGTAGAAGAGGAGCTCCGCGCCGAGAGCCTGCCCGACGGGCCGCGGGCCGGCCCGCTCCAAGGCCTCCGGCTCTCCCCATCCACGGCCGGCCAAGACGGCATCGACCTGGTTTAGCTCCAGTAGCCTCCACGGCCCTCGCCGCAGGTTGGCCGTCACCTGTTCCCGAACGAGGGCCGCCGCCTCGTCGGGGTCCGTATCCGCCCCCCGTCCGCCGAGCCCCTTGCCTGCTGCGAACCGGAAGGGGAGCACCGCGACTGTATGGCCCCGATTCGGGGCGAAGGCCTCGGCCGAGGCTCCGGCCGCTTCGTCCACCCCTGGCAGGAGGGCCATGAGGAAAATAAGAGCAAGGGCACGGATCCTCAAGCGTAGGGCGTCCATTGCGCCAGCTACCTCCACTTCGCCACAACCGGATAAGAGAGATTCCGGTGGGCATCGTAAGTTGCCGCCTGGTAGCTGCACGAGCCCGCCGAGGCCAGTCCCGACCGGTCTGTGAAACTCGCTCCGTCGGTGATCCGGGCCATCAGGATAAGCTCCCCTCCAGGAGGGCAAGAGCGGTAGAGGGCGACGCCGGACGCCTCGGCGCCGACACGCCATCGTACGACGACCCCCTGGCCCGCAATGGCTTCGGCCACCACCTCCTCCGGCGGCGGCGGCGGAGCGGCATCCACGGTGAGGGCCATCCCAGCAGCCTGACTGGTTGCGCTCAGGCCGAAGGCGTCGGTCAGCCGGACCATCACGGGAACGGCCGAGGCAGAATCACCCGCCTGGATCGTGTACGCGCCTTCGTACCTGCCCCGTGAGCCCTCCACCAGTGGAAGACCCGAACGCCATAGCCCGAGGTTCATGGTTCCGGTCATTTCGGTGTCTCCCTCCACAACCACGCGTATCAGGTCGCCAGCCTGAAGAACCCGCTTCGTCTCTACCTGCACGCTCACCCGGCGAATACGCGGCGGTGCGACGGACTCGGCTACATTCCGGGCAGGCTGCGGCACGGTTGCCACTACTTTGCGGCTAAACTCCTCGGCCAGCTTCAGGTAGGTTACGTGCCGCTCGTCCTTGAACTGGCTCTGGAGGTCTTCTATGGCCCGAAGCAGCTCGCCGCCACGAAGGATCAGCCCCCCTTTGCGGCTCTCGGTGTGCTCGGCCTCCCAGACGATGGCGCCATCCGAGGAGATAAGCTTGATTGTCCCGCCAAGGCGCGCGTCGGTGTAGACCCCCCCTTTAAACGTGGAGACCTCCTTCACCCGACCCACGATGAGGCCGTCCACCCCTAGGATGGCGGCCAATCTGTTGGGGGAACGGGCTACGGCGGCTTGCTCGGGTAAGATATTGGCGCCCTTGAGGCGACGGTCGACTTCGGCCAGGTCGAGGTCGAGGTAGCCTAGAGCGGAAAAGCGGTTGAAGAACTGCTCCCTGAGAATCTGAGTCGCCAGGCGCTGGAGCGGGTCGGCGGGCGGTTTCACGTCAAGATAGAATGGCAGGACGGCTACCCGGATGGGCAGCCGGATGTCCCTCGTGGGCCCGGGGGCCGTCACTTCCGGCTGGCTGGCGCAGCCTATGAGGGCCGCGACGAGACCAGCAAGGAGGGCTCCACACCACCGGCGTGTCATGGGAGGCGGCCCCCCACCGTTACGGTTCCGGAGGCAGGGTGGCCGAGACCATGGACCACGTAGGCGTATACCCCAGGGGCGGGAAAGCAGAGGCTGGCCGTCCCTCCGGGAGGCAGGGCCGGTTGGGTGAAAACCAGGGAGTTGCGACGGACGAAACCAATGCCGGCGGGGCAGGATGGGTCGGGAGAAGGCGAGCCATCGAAGGTGAGGGTCAGGGGGCGGTACTTGGTCCGGTTTAGCCAGATGACTATCCTCCCCGGCGCCACCCTTAAGGCTTTCGGCTGAGGGGCCGCTGTAGCAAGCAGCACCAGGGAGCCAGTGGTGGGCGCTGCATTGCCAGCCCCCAGGCCAAGGCCAACCATGAACACCATCCCCAGAAGCGCGTGCAAGCCTAGCCGAGGCATCATTAGTCTCCAAACGCCGCCCAACGACGAGAGCCCATACCTTCTAGCCCGACCCCCATGTGGCTGTCAAAGAAACTGGATTCGGCCCGATTGACATGGTTTCGGGCCGCCGAGTATCATCGCCCCAAGAATGAATCCCCACGGAAGAGGGAATTGATATGCGTCGAGCGGTAGCCATGGGCTTCGGAATCGGGCTGCTATTGAGCGCGAGCCCCGCTACCGGCGCCAATGCAGCCGCAAACCGGATGCCCATCGGCTTGTGGCTCAAGCACGCCTGGATGGAAGAGGAGCGAAGCCCTAAGGAGCTTAAGGCCCTTGCCGAGCACCTCACCCGCCACGGTGCCACCCACGTATACGTCCACATCGGCCCTTTCAACGCTGAGGGCCGCCTTACCCGCTACAAGCCCGCCGTGGTTCGAGTGTGGCTCGCGGCCCTGAAGCGTCACGCCCCGGCGATTCAACGCCTCGCCTGGCTAGGCGGGCGCTCCAAATCGAAGGGTGGAACGTTGGAGCTCGCCAGCGCTGCTTACAGGGGGGCTATTGTCAACGAAACCGCTCACCTCCTTGAACGCTTCGACTTCGACGGCATCCACCTCAATATCGAGCCACTTGAGGAAACCGACCCCGACTTCATTACCCTACTCCAAGCTCTCCGGAGCGCCATGGGCAAGAAAACCATCTCCTTCGCAGCTCCGAAGATGCGTCCTGGCTGGGTTCCGGGGCTTTTCGGTATATCCGAGCGCTACTGGAGTGGAGAGGCCTTCGCCCGCCTCATGCCCTACCTCGACCAGATCGTGGTCATGGTATACGACACGGCCGTCCCCACCGCTGGACTCTACCAGCGATACGTGGCTGCCCACGTCGCTGTCCTCGTGCAGGCCCACCACAAGAGCGGACGACCGGCGTGTCAACTCCTCGTAGGTCTGCCCACCTATGAGAAGGCCACCTGGTTTCACCGTCCCGAGGTGGAATACCTTGAAGTAGGCCTCATCGGGCTCCTTAGAGGGATCACCAACTCCTCCGACCCCTCTGGGCCTCCCGTTGGGGTGGCCATTTATGCCAACTGGACCACCGAGAAGTCCGAGTGGGAAACCTTCCACCAGCTATGGATGGATCGCTTCACCGCCCGTCAGTAGGGTTTGCTAAAGACTCCAGCCTCCCGACCTAAGAGCCTCTCCTTGGAACCAGGTGGCTATTTGGCAAAAACGGTCAGGCCTTCAATGGACCGGTCGAAGAAATGCTCGAGCAGCCAGGTCTTGGTAATGTAGCCGTGGAGGCGGCAGTCGTGCAATTCCCCATGCAGAGAGCGGAATGACTGTTCGGCCCGTCGGTAGAGCGCCGTCAGGGTCCTCTCAGCAAGGAGATTGCCACCCGCCTCCTTTTGGGGCATGCAGGGGTAGAAGAGCTCTCCGTTGGGTGCTATGTGGGGAGCCAGTGTCGGGTAGCAGGAGAAATCCTCGAAAGCCATAAGTCGCCGGAGGGATTCGGGACCGCCGAGGATTGGGGCGCCTGCCTTCTTGCGGGCGATTATGTAATCCACCAGCCTCTCATAGGCCGGATCGCTCTGAACCCGCCGGTCTGGCGGATCGAGGCTGTTGGAGGTGGTCGGCGCGAAAAGGAGGTTGTGCTCGAAGCAAAATTCCATAAGGTCGTAAACCCCTTCAATCGTCCCCTCCCCTATGACGCTCTTGATGATGATCCTGACGCCCAACTCGTCCTGGCGAGGCCCAAAGTGGACAAGGTTTCCTACGAGACGCTCCACCCACCTTGGGTCGCACTGCCACCGGGCTGCCTGCCTCCCAACCTCTACCGTCTCCAGGGGGACTACCACGAGATGGCAATGCTGGAGGAGTTCTTCGTGCTCGTCGGCGAGCGTGAAATCGGTCTCCAGCACAATAGGCTCGAAGCCCAACCCACGAGCGGCGGTAGCTATTGTGCCGACGGCCGGATGGAGCAGGGGCTCACCTCCAGAAAGGTAGAGCATCCTCACCTCTTTTCGGACTTTTTTAAGGAGCGTCAGCACGTCTGCCAGAGGGGCTTCCGGGGAAGTTCCCGGGGCCAGCCTACCCCCCGCGACAGGGGCAAGGTGAGACCGGTCGGTAACGTGGTAAGTTACACAGAACGGCTTGAGGAGGGAGCTTCGGACGGTCCGGCGAAGGCGGTTGCCCACGACATGGTTCAGGTAGAAGTGAGCGTATCTGTAATGTCGGCGAAGG
The DNA here is from genome assembly GCA_022562795.1 of Nitrospinota bacterium. Taxonomy (GTDB): domain Bacteria; phylum JADFOP01; class JADFOP01; order JADFOP01; family JADFOP01; genus JADFOP01. The sequence continues at coordinate 13,600 of JADFOP010000020.1, read as the reverse complement.
GGCGTCAAAGCCTCATGCTCCTCTATTGGTCCCCTCTTGCAAGGAACCACTCAAGGAAATTCAGACAGACGCTACACTTGGAGAGAGGCCTCAAGCATACCGACTTTGATAGGGTATGTCAAGGATGAAACTACGCTTTTGAGCGGATAAGACCTGTAAGGTTCAATGGTCATAACCCCACTAGGGCAATCTTATCACGTTCGCCTCTCAGAGTCGCTCTGCGAGGACTTTAGCCCCACCATCAGCTCCTCGACCCTCCGGCGAATCGTATCCCGTACCGTGCGGAAGACGGCCATGACCTCTTCCTCGCCCCCCTCGGCCTCCACCGGGTCGGGCAAGGGCCAGTGCTCCTTGGACACGGAAGCGGGCAGAGATGGGCATCGCTGGTCGGCCGAGTCGCAGAGAGTTACCACCAGGCCAAGTCCCCCGAGGTCGATGCCCTCAAGGCCCTGAGAGTTCTGGGAGCCGATATCGATCCCCATCTCGGCCATGACCTGGATAGCCTTCGGATGAATCCCCCTGGGCTCGGTGCCGGCGCTCAATATTTCAAACCCCACAGGGGCCAAGGCTCTCCCAAAACCTTCAGCCATCTGGCTTCGGCAGGAGTTTCCCGTGCAAAGAAAGAGAATGGTCTGGCATTCGACACTTTGCATTGGATACTCCAAGGAACGGCTCGAAGCAGGTTTTCAAACGGGTAACAGAGGACATTATAGTACCATCAAATAATTACAAAAGCTCCACCGGTCTTAACCTTGACAGCCTCCCAGGGTTATGCTAACTTGCCTATCCTCAGTCAATTATCATCTTTTTCAGGGGCACCACATCCTCGATGGAGCGCAAGTGGGGGGAGCAAACTTATGACCAAGGCAGAGCTGGTTGAGAAGGTTGCGGAGCGCATCGATCTGACGAAGAAGCAAACCGAGGTAATCGTCAATACGGTATTCCAGAGCATCACCGAGGCCTTGGCAAATGGCGACAAGGTGGAGCTGCGAGGGTTTGGCTCCTTCCGAGTGCGACACCGCCACAGCCGAGAGGGGCGCAACCCAAAGACTGGCGCCACCGTCTTCATTCCAGCCAAGAAAGTGCCTTTCTTCAAAGCCGGCAAAGAATTGCGGGAGATGATTGATAACTAAAGGCTTTCGCCCCATGCCGCCGGCTCACCTCTAGTAGACCAAACCCTTTGAGAGGCAGGGGCTCTGCCCCGGCTTTTTCTTTGTTCCCGGGAGGGCCAGTCGTGGGGAATCTCCTGCCACTTCCAGCCATCGTGGGACCGACGGCCGTGGGCAAGACGGCTGTAAGCCTTCCTGTGGCCGAGGCCCTACCGGCTGAAATTCTCAGTTGTGATTCCCGGCAGGTCTACCGTGGCATGGATATCGGAACGGCCAAGCCGACGGCCGCCGACCGGACTCGCATCACACATCACGGCCTCGATCTAGCCAACCCTCACGACCACTTCACCGCAGCAGACTTTGGGAAGGCCGCCCGTAAAGCGGCTGCTTTCTGCTTCGAGCGGGCTGTCTGGCCGCTCGTGGTGGGAGGCAGCGGCCTCTATCTTCGTGCCCTGGCTGAGGGACTCTTTCCGGGACCCCCGTCGGACCCGGACCTCCGGGCCGGCCTGAGGGCGGAGGCCGAGGCCAAGGGCCGACCTGCCCTCCACGCACGGCTGGCGGCGGTGGACCCCGAGGCGGCCGAGTCGATCCATCCCCACGACCTTGTCCGAATCGTGAGAGCGCTGGAGGTCTACGTGCTCACCGGGGAGCCAATCAGTTCCATGCAACGGAGGGCAGCCGAGACGCCCGGGCCCTTCCGACTCGTGGCCGTGGGGTTGGTCCGTCCGCGCGCGGCGCTGGCCGAGCGGATCACTGCCCGGGTCGAGGCCATGATAGACGCCGGGGTGGCAGAGGAGGTCAGCTCGCTCCTGGAGGCGGGCTATGGGCTTGAACTGCCGGCTCTCCAAGGGATCGGCTACCGCCAGATGGCCGAGCACCTGGCCGGGACGTGCACTATCGAGGAAGCCCAGGCGGACATAATGCGCGAGACCCGCCGCTACGCCAAGCGGCAAATGACCTGGTTCCGCAAGCTGCCAGGCATCGAGTGGGTGGAGGCCAGCGACGATGTAGAGGCTGACGCTTCGGCGGTCCTGAACTCTCTGAGGCGGCGCCTTCCGCCGTTGCCATCCCCAGGCTGGGCCCGTATAATACAGGAAGCGGTCACCACTGGAGGCGGCTGATGAACGTCGTCCTCATCGGCTTTAAAGGCTCGGGCAAGACGACCGTGGGCCGGGCCCTGGCCCACCGCCTTGAGAGGCCTTTCGTCGACCTCGACCAAGCAATCGAGCACCGCTACGCCTCCAGCTCGGGCGAGCCGCTTGCCTTTCGGGATATCTTCCGCAACCTCGGCGCGGAGGCTTTCAGGCGGCTGGAGGCCGAAGTGGCCGGCGACCTCATCGCCACCGACGGGCAGGTGATATCCCTAGGCGGGGGCACACCCCTTATCAGTGAGCCCCTTAGGAGACAGATCGCCCAGTCCTGTGTGGTCTACCTCAAGGTGGAGAAAGAAGCGCTCTTTGCCCGCATTATGGACGAGGGCCTGCCTGCCTTCTTCGACCCCGGCGACCCGCGAGCCTCCTTCGAGGCTCTCTTGGAGGAGCGCGAGCCGGTCTATAACGCCCTGGCCACCATCAATGTTGAGACGACCGACCGGGCGCCCGAGCAGGTGGTCGAGGAGCTTCTCGCCCTGCTGCCCGAGGGCCTTGGCCATCTAAAATCCCCGAAAGATCCCTCCGTTAAGTGGTATGCGCTCAGGACGAAGAGCCGCCACGAACAGAAGGTTACAGACCGGCTTCTAAGCAAGAAATTTCACGCCTTCTTGCCAACAATTGAGGTCTGGAGCCGCCGCAAAGATCGCAAAAAGCGGATCACTCAACCCATGTTCCCTGGCTACCTCTTCGTCGAGTGCGAGCTCACGAAGGATGCCTGGCTCGAGATCGTCAAGACGCCCGGCGCGGCCAATCTCCTTGGCTACGCCGACAAACCCGTCCCTGTTCCCGAGGAGCAAGTCCACTCCATCCAAAAAGTTGTTGAATCGGGCCTCCACGTCCGCCACCACCCGTACCTTGATACCGGTGATCGGGTCCAGGTGGTCGACGGGCCCCTGAAGGGAGCCGAGGGCATTATGGTGGGGGTCATAGAGAAGCGCCAGAGGATCGTCATCTCGGTGGACCTCCTAAACCGGGCGGTGGAAGTTGAAATCGAAGGCTGGTTGGTTGAAAAAGTCTAGAGGCCGCTGTATCCGAAGATGCTTCCTGCCCTACCCATGATTCGGAAAATCCCGGAAAAAACGGCCCGGTAGGCTCCCACCGGCTCTTGCTTCATCTGCCGGGAAGGAGCGGAATTTCTCCGAAAAACTTAGACTCCCCCCTAAGTTTGCGGGCCTGGGACCTGATTAGCTCAATATCGGGGTGGTCGGGCTTTATGCGGATGATCGCCTCCAGATGGGGAAGGGCCTTCTCGGGCGTCTTGAGAAATTTAAGGTAAAGGACGGCGAGGTTGAGGTGGGCCTTGGTGTATTCCGGCTTGGCGGCAACCGCGCGCAGGTAAGCGGCTTCGGCCTCCGCATATTTACCCTTCCCTTCCAGCAGGGTTCCTAGGTTGTCGAGCGCCTTGGCGAAAGTCGGCTCAAGCCGTATCGCTTCGTGGTAGTAAGGCTCGGCCTTCTTCGTCAGGCCCTGGCGATAATAGAAAAACCCCAGGTTGTTATATGCAGAACCATCGGACCGATCTAAGGCAATGGCTCTTTTTAAAAAAACCTCGGCCTCAGCATTGTTGCCCTCCAATGCCATGAGGACTCCCAGGTTGCCGTTCGCCTTGCCGTAACCGGGGGCGAGCCGTACCGCCTCGCGGTAGTATGCCATGGCGGTCTCATATGAGTCCTGTCGCTGACTGAACACCCCCAGGTTGTATTGGGCCCTGGCGCTTTTTGGCTCAAGGCGCGCCGTCTCGGTCCACAAATTCATATTGTTGCGCCAGACGGTGTTTTGCTTCAAGGTAACGGCTCCCCAGGGTATGAACACCGCCGCTCCGAGCAGGGCCAATACACCTGCTCGCGACACTCCCCACCGCTGCTTCGCGGCTCGGCTCGCCTCGACCAATGCCCAGCCCACAATGGCGCTAAAGCCGATCGACGGCAGGTATAGATAGCGGTCCGCCATGGGGTTGCGGATGGGAACGACGTTCGTCACGGGAAGGAGGGTAACGCCGAGCCACACAAGCCCCAGCGTGAGGGTAGGGTGGCGGCGGCGGGCGAGCCAGGCTACCCCGGCCAGGGAGGCAAGCAGCGCCCAGGAACTCAAGCTGGCCAGGTCGGGCGCCATTGAGGCGGCGAAGACATAATCGGGTCGCATATCGAAGGGCAACAGGAGGTGGTCGATGTAGTAGACGAAAATCCTGCCGGTGGTAAGAACGGCCGCCAGGAGCGTATCCCCTATGTAGAAATCCCCTTGGTGGACGTTGCTGAAAATGCCGAATCGTAGCAAGCCGTAAAGGGCCGCCGCAACTGCGTAACCGAGATAAGGCCTAATCCCTTCCAGGTTGAGCAGCCCTCTGAGCTTGTGGCGGCGGGCGTCGAGGAAGAGAGCCAGCAGCGGGAGGATTGCTCCCACCTCCTTGGCCGTGCAAGAGAAGAAGTAGGCCGCCGCCGCAAGGCCCGCCCACAGAAGAGGTTTGTCGCCCGGACGGCTTCGCAGGCGAAGATGACATAAGAGGGCGGCGATGAATAAGGGAGTGGACAGAAGGTCCGCCCGCAGGGCCGAGACCTGAACCGCCTCAATGTGGATGGGGTGGACGGCGAATGCCAGGGCCCCGATAAGAGCGACCGCCTCGTGGCGGGTCAGCCGCCGAAGAATCACGAAGACAAGGACGGCGTTAAGGGCATGGAAGGCTACATTGAAGATATGGTGGGGTCCTGCATTAAGGCCGAAGAGCATGTAAGTTGCAAGATAGGAGAAACTTTGGAGCGGTCGCCAGCTCAGAAGCATGTAGGTGCGATGGAATGTGGAGGTGGGGTTTATCAGCTCCCAAAGATTGGACCAGGAGCGGATGTAGGGGTTTTCTACGATGGCTATCCTATCGTCGTAGATGAATTCGTTGTTGAAGCTGTTTGAAAAAACGCCCACCGCCACTACGGCCACGAGCAGAAAGGGCCACCAGCGCCGAAGCAGCGAGGCGGCAGTGCTGGCGGGTGGCGTCGTCATCGTGGGTTCTCAGTATCGGGCGGCATAGTAGTCGGCGAGGATGGCGGAGTGGTCGAAGGCTATCTCCTCGGGGAGGGTCTCTTGGGTGAAGAGCCCTACCTGCCCAGCGTCGCTGCCTGCGCGGGGGGTGCCGGTGGCGCGGGCGACGAAGACCACGCTTACGTTGTGCTGGCGCGGATCGCGCCTGGGGTCGGAATAGGCGTGGAACTGGCGCACGAGCTCCACATCGAGACCCGTCTCCTCTAGGGCCTCCCGCTTGGCCGCCTCCTCGAAGGTCTCGCCGTAATCCACATAGCCTCCCGGGATGGCCCAGCCCTTAGGCTCGTTCACACGCTCGATGAGGATGATGCCGCGCTCGCCGCCGGGGGTCTCGCACTCAATGATGATGTCCACCGTGGGGACGGGGTTTCGGTAGGTGGTAACGGGCTGGCCGCAGTTGGGGCAGGGAGCCATCTTGCTAGAGGCGCCCTGGCTCACCGGCTCGTCCTTGGTGGGCTCGTAGCTCACGGGGGCATTCTCCTGGGCAGGGACGAAGCCTAGTATAGAGTTCCAAACCGGCGGTGTCTAGCCTCTGCCCTCGCCTTGACTTGAGGCCGAAGGCCCCGTATCATATGGCGTTCTCCAACTTCCTTCCACTTTCGGATTGAATCCATGACAGCCACCATCATCGACGGCAAAGCCATCGCCCAGGCCATCCGCGAGGAGCTGAAAGCCGAGGTCGCCTCACTCCGGGCGGCCCGGGGCGCGGAGCCCGGCCTCGCCACGGTGCTCGTTGGAGATAACCCCGCCAGTCAAATCTACGTCAAGACCAAACAGCGGGCCTGCGCCGAGGTCGGCATCGCCTCCTTCCCCTATGAGCTACCGGCCTCCGTAAGCCAAGACAAGCTCCTTGCCATCATCGAGGAGTTGAGCAAGAACCCCGAAGTCCACGGCATCCTCGTACAGCTCCCTCTGCCTGACCGGCTAGATGAGGAGGCGGTCCTCGCGGCCGTCGATCCCGCCAAGGACGTGGACGGCTTCCACCCAATGAATATCAGCCGGCTGGTAGCCGGTAAGGCGGAGCTGCTCCCCTGCACTCCAGCGGGGATTATAGAGCTCCTTGACCGCACCGACATCCCCATCGAGGGTGCCGAGGCTGTGGTGATCGGCCGGAGCGCGATCGTCGGCAAGCCCCTCGCCCTGCTCCTGCTACACCGCCACGCCACGGTGACCATCTGTCACACCCGCACGCGCGACCTGGCGGCCACCGCACGCCGCGCCGACATCCTGATAGCTGCGGCGGGGAGGCCAGCGGTCGTAACGGGCGAGATGGTAAAGCCCGGTGCATGTGTCATCGACGTCGGCATCAACCGGGTGGGGGAGAAGCTCGTCGGCGATGTCGACTTCGAGGCCGCCGCAGCCGTCGCAGGGGCCATCACCCCGGTGCCAGGCGGCGTCGGCCCAATGACGGTCGCCATGCTGCTGAAAAATACCCTCACCGCGTGCCGGCTCCAAGGGGCGAGCGGAAGCCCGTCATGAACGCCATCGCCGCCCCGGAGCGCCGGGTATATACAGTCGCCGACTTGACCCGCGAGGTGCGGGATCTGCTGGAGGACCGCTTTTCAGACCTCTGGGTCGAGGGTGAGATATCCAACCTACGCGCCCCCGCCTCAGGCCACCGTTACTTCACCCTGAAGGACTCCGAGGCCCAGCTCAGGTGCGTGGTCTTCAAGTACCAGGAGGGGGGCTTGCGGTGCGAGCCCGAAGACGGCCTCAAGGTGCTGGTTAGGGGCCAGCTCACCGTATACGAACCGAGGGGCGACTATCAGCTCGTCGTCGGATACATGGAGCCCCTGGGCCTTGGACTCCTCCAACAGGCATTTGAGCAGCTCAAGGTGCGGCTCGCCGACGAGGGGCTCTTTGATTCAGCCCGCAAGCGCCCGCTCCCCTACCTGCCCCAGACCATCGGCGTGGTGACCTCACCGACGGGAGCGGCTCTTCACGACATCACAACAGTCATCCAGCGCCGCTTCGCAAACGTCCACCTCCTGGTGGCGCCGGTGCGGGTACAGGGCGAGGGCGCGGCCCAAGAGATCGCCTCTGCCCTCGCGGCCCTCAACAGGCGCGGGGGCCTCGATGTGCTAATCGTATCGCGCGGCGGGGGGAGCCTGGAGGACCTCTGGGCCTTCAACGAGGAAGTCGTGGCCCGGGCCATCGCGGCTTCAAAAGTTCCTGTCATCAGCGCCGTGGGGCACGAGATCGACCACACCATAGCCGACTTCGTGGCCGATGTCAGAGCGCCCACGCCCTCGGCCGCGGCCGAGCTCGTCGTCCAGATGAAGTCCGATCTCGAGCGCCGCCTTCGCCTCCTCGCCCGACGCCTCGTGGCATCGGCGAAGACAGAGCGGGCGGTTCGGGCCCAAATGCTCGCCGCCCTTTGCCGCCGTCGACCCCTGGCCTCGCCTTACGGCGTCGTTGCTCCAGCTGGCCAGCGCCTAGATGAGCTCCGCTCCAGGCTCGGCCGAGGAGTGCGGCTCCAGCTTGCCGAATGCGAGAATGTGGCCCGGGCCCTCGGAAGAGAGCTTGCCCTTCTTGCGCCCCACTACGCGCTCGAGGAGAGGCGCCACCTGGCCGTGGAGGCTCACCGTCTCCTGCGTACCCGCATCAGCGACTGCCTCCAGCGATTTAGCCACCGCCTAAGCGTGGCTTCCGGGCGCCTCGATGCTCTAAGCCCCTTGAATGTCCTGGAGCGAGGCTACGCTATCGCCAGAAGGCTTCCTGACCGACGACTCGTGACCGACGCAGCCCAGCTTAAAGAGGGCGACGGCTTGCTGGTGACGCTCCGCCACGGGGAGGTGGAGGCCGAGGTGCAGGCGACACGCGGGGGCCGGAGAGAGCGATGAGTGAGATGAAGTTCGAGAAAGCAATCAAAAGGCTTGAGGCCATTGTCGAGCAGCTTGAAGATGGCCAAATCGACCTCGAGAAATCGCTCAAGCTATTCGAGGAAGGTATCAAGCTGGCCCGCTTCTGCGCCGATAAGCTCCAGGAGGCCGAGCAGAAAATCGAGCTACTCGCCCTGGAGCACGAGGGCCTCTTCGCCGCCGACCCTCCAGAGCCAGAGGCCGATGAAGAGGAAACGAAGCCGTGAGAGACCTTGAGGACTATCTGGCAGTAAAGCGGGAGGTGGTGGATCGGACGCTGGATAAGTGGTTGCCCACGGCCGACGCACCCCCGGCGACCCTCCATGAGGCGATGCGCTACAGCCTCTTTGCCGGCGGCAAGCGTCTTCGGTCCATTCTCTGTCTGGCGGCGGCCGAGGCTGTTGGCGGCGAGGAGGCAAAGGCCCTGCCGGCCGCCTGCGCCCTGGAGTGCATCCACACCTACAGCCTCATCCACGATGACCTGCCCGCCATGGACGACGGCGACGTCCGGCGCGGCCGGCCCACGAGCCACATGGTTTTCGGCGAGGCCATGGCAATCCTCGCCGGTGACGCCCTCTTGACTTACGCATTCAAGCTCTTGAGCGACCCCGTATTGTACGGGGGGCCGGTGGAGCCAGCCGTGCTGATGGATGTCGTACGCACCGTGGCTGAGGCTGCCGGGGCCTCCGGCATGGTCGGCGGTCAGGTGGCTGACCTTGAGGCCGAGGGCCGCGAGATCGATGAGGCGGGCCTCACCGCCATACACACCGACAAGACGGCGGCTCTAATACGCGCGAGCACGGTGACAGGGGCCCTGCTGGGGGGTGGGAACCCTGAGGCCGTCGAGGCGCTCGGCCGTTATGGGCTGTCGGTAGGCCTTGCCTTCCAGATTGTCGACGACATTCTCGACGTGGTGGGTGATGAGACAACCCTCGGAAAAGCCACCGGGGGAGATGAGGCCCACGCCAAAGCGACCTACCCTTCCCTCCACGGCCTCGAGGCCTCGCGAGCAGAGGCAGACCGATTGGTCGAGGACGCCTGTGGAGCCTTGGAGCCGATTGGCGACGGGGGGGAGTTGCTGGTGGAGCTGGCCCTCTTCGTCGTGGCGAGGCGACGGTAAGCAAACGGAGTTCATGTGGAAAAGCTAGAGATGAGGCCCATTCTCTCCACGATTCAAGGGCCTGAGAGCCTCAAGCACCTTACCGAGAAGCAGCTTAAGGCGCTCGCCGCCGAGGTCCGTAAATCCATCATCGAGGCGGTGGCCTCCAGGGGGGGGCACCTCGCGAGCAACCTCGCAGCCGTGGAGCTCACCATCGCACTCCACACCGTCTTCAGCGCGCCGCGCGACAAGTTCATATGGGATGGAGGCCATCAGACATACACACATAAGCTGCTCACAGGCCAACGGGAGCGCTTCGCACCCCCGGACCAGGACCAGGGTATCTCGGAGGTCGGGCAGCGGCGGGAGAGCCCATACGACCTTTACCACGCGCGCCATGGCTCCACCTCCCTCTCGGCGGGCGTGGGGTTCGTTGAAGCCAGGGATCTAAAGGGCGATGACCACGATGTGGTCGCAATAATCGGCGACGGCGCCATTACGGCAGGGGTCGCCGTCGAAGGCCTAACTCACGCGGGCCGCCTCGGCAAGAAGATGCTTGTCGTCTTGAACGACAATGCGTTCGCCCCAGCCTCCCTCATTGAAGCCTTCTCGGCCTTTCTGAGTAGAATGCTCTCAGGCCGACTCTATACGAAGCTCCGTAACGGCGTCCTTGGACTAATACGGGTAGTCCCCGTCGTGGGCGAGCCGGTCTCCTCGGTCGGGGCCCGCCTAGAGGAGGCCGTAAGAGGTCTCCTTGGCCCGGCTAAGCGCTTTCGGGAAATGGGATTCGCTTATCTCGGGCCCATCAAGGGTCACAATATTCGGCACCTAACCCAAGCATTTGAGGCCGCCAGAGCTATGGAGCGTGCTGTCGTCGTCCACGTCGTTACGCGAAAGGGCAAGGGCTACCGGCCCAGCGAGCAGTACCCCGGAGTGTATCATGCCGTCGGAGCCTTCGATCCCGCATCGGGCCGGCCTAAGGCGAAGACAGGCCAGCCCACCTACGCGGAGGACTTCGCTGAAATCCTCGTGGCGCTGGCCGAGGAGGACCCTTCCATCGTCGCCGTGACCGCAGGCATGACGGAGCGGAGCGGGCTCAAGCCCTTCGCCAAGCGGTTTCCGAATCGCTTCTACGACGTGGGCCGCGCAACGCAGCACGCCGCGGCCTTCGCCGCGGGGCTGGCCTGCCAGGGCCTTAAGCCGGTCGTGCTCATCCCGTCCACCGCCCTCCAACGGAGCTTCGACCAGGTGCTCAACGATGTCTGCCTCCAGAGCCTCCCGGTGACCTTCGCCGTCGAGTGCGCTGGCCTGTCGGGCGAAAGGGGCCCCAGCCGCCTCGGGGCCTTCGACATCTCTTATCTCCGGCTCGCGCCCAACATGGTGCTCATGGCCCCTAAGGACGAGAGCGAGCTAGGCCCCATGCTCAAGACGGCCCTCCAACGGGCCGGCCCGACTGCCATATGCTTTCCTTCAGGAGCTGGATTCGGGAAGGAGCGGGACGAGGCGCTGCAGCCTCTCGAGGTCGGCAAGGCCGAGCTGCTTAAGCCCGGCCGGCACGTGGCCATTTGGGCCTTCGGCTCCACGGTCTGGTCGGCCTACGAGGCGGCCGATCTACTTGCCGAGGAGGGGATCGAGACGTCCGTGGTCAACGCCCGCTTCATCAAGCCCATCGATAACGCCCTGCTCTGCGAGCAGGCCCGCCAGGTGGGTTTCCTAGTCACCGTCGAGGAGAACGCCCTCGCAGGTGGTTTCGGTAGCGCCGTTCTGGAGGTTCTGGAGACCGCCCGGCTCTTCGAGACGAAGGTCCACCGGATCGGGCTACCCGACCGCCTAATCGAACAGGGCTCCCCGGAGCTCCTTCGGCGCACGTACGGCCTTGACGCCGAGGGAATTGCCGCCAGCGTCCAGCAGGCCCTTGAGGCCCGTCATCCCCTGCCGATGAGCCATGGCCGGGGTTCGACTGGATAAGCTCCTCATCGAGCGCGGCCTGGCGGCGACACGCAGCCGGGCCCAGGCCCTAATCCTCGCCGGTCGGGTCGTCGTTGACGGCGCAGTGGTCGATAAGGCCGGCAAGGCCGTCTCCGCCGAGGCCGAAATCGCCCTCCTAGAGATTCCCCCCTACGTCTCCCGCGGCGGCGAGAAGCTGAAGGCCGCCCTCGACACCTTCGACCCCCCCCTTGAGGGGGCCGTCTGCGCAGACCTCGGCGCATCGACGGGTGGCTTCACCGACTGCCTATTGCAGCACGGCGCAGGGAAAATCTACGCAGTAGATGTGGGCAAAGGTCTTATAGACGCCGCTCTCAGGGCCGACCCACGGGTGGTCGTCCTGGAGGAACTCAACGCCCGCTACCTGTCGGACGAGCACATCCCCGAACCCCTCGACGGGGCTACTATCGATGTGGCCTTCATCTCCCTTCGGCTAATATTCCCCCCCCTCGCGCCACTCATCAAGGAGGGCGGATGGCTGCTTGGCCTCGTCAAGCCCCAGTTCGAGGTGGGGCGCGGAGAGGTGGGCAGGGGAGGTGTGGTTCGGGATCGGGCCAAGCACCGCCGTGTGATTCTGGAGGTGGCCGAGTCGGCCCAAGCCCTGGGGCTTACGGTGGCGGGCCTTATTGCCTCGCCCCTCAAAGGGCCGAAGGGAAACCGGGAGTTCTTCCTCTACGCCGTAAAAGGGGCCGCCGCCGGACTGCCGGACCTGGAGGCCGCCGTGGACTCCGTCGTGGCATCGTGACGCCAGAGACTCGCCTGGTCTATTCTCTCTCCGCAGCGCTCCCATTACACCGGGAGACCCTCCTCACTCCCCCTCGTCAAGCTCTAAGATTGCCTGGTAGAGGCCCCTTACGACCTCGGCGAAGGATTCGTAGTTGAGGGTGTCAGGAGTGTCCGAGGGGCCGTGGTAGTGGGGGCTTCGGTAGAAGGCGGTGTCGGTGACCATGACCGCCCGATAGTCCTCTCGCCAGAAAGAGGCGTGGTCGGAAAAATCAATGCCCGGCACGACGCTTACGGCCGTGATGCTCTCTACCCCGATGGCCCCCCCTCGCCGCATAGCCTCCCTAACCGCCGTGACCAGCCGGCGGGAAGAGAGATTTCCCACGACGCCGATGAAGTCGGCTGTACTTGGATAGAAGTAGCTCATGAACGGGACGGGGAAAGTCTGGGAGATAGAGGCGTCGAAAAAGCCTATCATCTCGATGCTCACCATGGCGATGATGTCGTCTCCCCGCTTGCGGGCCTCCCTGGCGTAGACGCGGCTTCCCATCCAGCGGCTATGGTAGTAGGGCGGCTCCTCGCAGGTGAAGGCCACCAGCCGGATGGTCCGCCGGTTCTCGTAAGCCTTCAGCAGGCGGGCGAGCTCGAGAAGACCCGCCACACCGGAGGCGTTGTCGTCGGCCCCGGGTGTCGAGGGGACTGTGTCGTAGTGGGCCCCGAAGAGGATTATCTCGTCCGGCTTCCCACGGCCCGCCTTCTCGACGATGAGGTTGCGAACCGTGTGTCCGCCGGGGGCTTCGTAGGGCTGGCGCTCGACGGCGTAGCCGAGCTCGGCGAGGCGCTCCTCTATGTAGCGGGCCGCTTCCTCCAGGGACGTGGGGTTCAAGAGGCTGCGGGGGCCGATGGTCTCAGCCAGGTGCCTTACGATAGCCCGACCGTTCTCGGCGATGGTCGCGCTGGCCTGTTCAGGTGCGGTCATAGGTGCCTCCTCGACGCCCGACGCAGCCGACACAGCCAGGCATACCGAAACGGCCACAGCCGTCCCAAGGCTGAGGGGGCTCGTGCGCCTCATCGCTCTAGTATAGCGCATCGGCGCGGTGGAGTGGGTGCGTCGATCGTCCCCGTAAGAGGATTTCGGCCTGGTTTCTACAAGGGGTGGGATGTCAAGGCGGCCCGGCCGGGTGGCCGGATGGGAGTCTCAATCTGCCCGCGTGCACCTCCGCCAAACCCCATGTCTCGTTAAACCGAGGGGAAGGATAAAGGGGGGGGTTACTGGATCAGCACGGGGGCGGAGACGGTGGAGTTGAGTTCGGTGTCCCCGTCGCCCAAAATAATACACGTGGCAGAGAAATCCGTAACACCAATCAAGAGCTCTCTTTCGCCTATGTTCCCTGTTAGCCGAAAGCCCTCGATGATGCCCCCCACCAGGGACACCACATGATAGATGGTGTTGGCCCCGTTTCCCGTTACCTGATCGAAGACGGGAAAGAGCACGTGGTCGCCGAGCCGCAAATTGATGGCCCCGTTCAGCGAGCCGCCCGATATACCCGGGTCGCCTTCCACATCGATGCCTAAATCGGGAATGATGAAAGTCCCATCGTAGCCGTTCTCAATCCAGTAGGCGGTCTCGGCGTTGGAGTT
>JADFOP010000019.1 GCA_022562795.1 Nitrospinota bacterium | reverse complement strand
ATACGAACTTCCTGGCACCGTATCTGGCGGCCACCTCGGCAGCCACACGCGTCCCCAACACATTGTTTTTCACTGCCTCCAGGGGGTTCATCTCCATCATCGGCACGTGCTTGTAGGCGGCGGCGTGGTATACGATGGAGGGCCTGTAGAGGTCCATGAAGGAGCCGATCCGGCCCCGGTCCTGAACATCACCGATCACCGGGACTATATCCAGCCCTGGGAATTTTTTCACCAGCTCCAGCTCGATCTGGTACAGGTTGTTTTCGGAGCGCTCGAAGAGAACGAGGGTCTCAGGGCCGAAGGAGGCGACCTGGCGGCAGATTTCGCTTCCGATCGATCCCCCCGCCCCAGTGACCAAGACGACCTGCCCCGCCAGGTCAGAGGCGATCCGTTCGCTATCCAGGCGCGCCGCCTTTCGGCCGAGCAGGTCTTCCACTCCCACCTTCCTAAGCTGATTGACCATCACCCTGCCAGGGAGGAGGTCGCGCAAGCCGGGGAGCAGCAACACCTCGACCCTGCACTTGCGACACTCTGCCAAAACAGCCTCGACTTCATCCCCATCCGCAGATGGAATGGCTATGATTACTAGCTCTGCCATTTCCTTTTCCACCACCTCACAGATGGACGAAGCCCGTCCAAGGACGGAAACTCCCTGGAAGCTGTGGCCTGCCTTTTCCGGGTCGTCGTCGATAAAACCTACGGGAATTTGGTGCAGATCGGGGTTCTGATGCATCTCGCGGACCAGTATCTGGCCCGCAGAGCCTGCTCCCACGATCAGGGCCCGCCTCCCCTGGCGTAGTTGGCCAACGTTGATTTTTTCTCTATAGGCCCTAGTGGCAAAGCGAATTCCCCCAAGTGCCAATACGGACAGGATCCAGTCGATGAAGAAGACCGACCGGGGGAATCCCAAAATTCCATGTACAAAAACGACGTATAGAACCAGGAGTAGTGAGGCTCCGACATTAGCCTTGAGCAGGGCGAGGAGATCGGGCATGGAGACGAACCGCCACCACCCGCGCAGGAGGCCGAAGCCCCATAGGACGACGAGCTTGATGAGCAAAAGGGGCGGGAGGACCTTATAAACGTTAGCCCATTGCTCCTCTGGAAGGGCGCCATCGAAACGGAGAAGGAAGGCCCCCAGATAAGCAGCCGCCAGGATGCCCGCCTGGAACGCAATGATGATCCAGGGATGGAGCTTTTCTATAAAATTCTTAAGCTGGGTCATTAGATATATGCCGGCATGGGAAAAAAGGTTTGCTTATAACCTACTATGCTTAAAGGACAAGGAGGAGGCCCCTACCCTAGCTCCCCCGGTCAGCGTCGAAGAGTCAACTACCATAGAAATCTTGAACGCATTGACACACGTATCGGACCTGATCATCTCCCAACTCGACATGGAGGGGCAATAGGAGCGCATCCTGGAACAAACGTTCCGTGCGGGGCAGGCGGAAGTGGGAAAGGCCCAGGGCCTTGAACTGATGGACGGCCTTACCCCCCCAAGGGATCAAAATCTCAACGCCCCGTTCCTTTAAATGGGAGACCATACTATCTCGCCCGTCCGCCTCGACCTCGTAGTTTTGAAAAACGTCGTAATGCGGTCCGGTGTCAGTAGGGGGTGGGGGCAGGCGGAGCTGGCGAATTCCTGCCAGCTGACTGTGGTAGAGCGCCGCAATGTCCCTGCGACGGCTAATCCATTGGGGTAGCTTTTTCAGCTTCAGGTCCAGAAAGGCCGCTTGAACGTTGTCGAGTCGGCTGTTGAACGACCAGCCCGCGACGTCTCCGTTTGGCGTTCTGCCGTGGTTTCGGAGCAAGCGAACGGATTCGGCAATCTCCTTACTGTTGGTCACGACGGCTCCCGCATCGCCGAAGGCGCCCAGCATTTTTGCCGGATAGAAGCTGAAACAGCCTGCCAAGTCAAACGAGCCCCCGAACCGGCCGTCGAAGGAGGCGCCGAGCGCCTGGGCAGAATCTTCGATGATGACTAATCCATGTTTCTCAGCCAATGACATCAGCCGTCCCATGTCACAAAGTCGTCCGTTCAGGTGGACCGGCAGGATAGCCTTGGTCCTCGGGGTTATAGCCTGCTCGACGAGATCCACGTCCATGTTGTGATCGTCACCGATGTCCACCAATACCGGTGTTGCGCCGGCATGGTGGATGGCCGCCGCTGTTGCCACGAATGTATGGGAAACTGTGACGACCTCATCCCCAGGGCCCACTCCTGCGGCGCGTAACGTAAGGTGGAGCGCGTCCGTGCAGTTGCTGACGCCGACCGCATAGCGGGTCCCGACGAAGGCTGCGAGACTTGCCTCGAAATCCCGCAACTGCTGCCGGAGCATGAGGTCGCCCTGCGAAAGCACCGTCTTGATGGAGTCCATGATCTCGTTTTCCATCTTCTTAAACTGGGCGGGGTAATCGACAAACCGCACTTTCCAATCCATTATTTATGGCTCCATCAGCGACATGACAGGCACATAGAACCCCTTAGGCGTCTCCTTCAAATCTTGACGAGGTCGAGGATCTGCTTCAGCGACCTCAAGATCCCCTCTTCCGAGAGTCCGCAGACCCCTCGGAGGTACTCCTGGCTGCCAACGTAAGAGCAAAAACCCGACGGAATGCCCAACCGCTTGAAGCGAACATGTAATTCACCCGATTCAGCCAAGACCTCGGCCACCGCGCCCCCGAGTCCGCCTACCACACTGTGCTCTTCAAGGGTGACTATCGCTTGGGTCTCTCGCGCCGCCGCCAAAACCGCTTCGGTATCCAACGGCTTTACCGTGTGCATGCTCAACACCCGCGCCCGAACCCCGTCGTCCTCCAGTCGATCAGCCACCTTGAGAGCCGTCTCCAGGAGGCCACCGGTGGAGATAAGCGTTATGTCGCCGCCGCTCCGCAATGGGATAGCTTTTCCAAGTTGAAACTCAATGCCAGATTGGTGAACGGCTGGCTCTCCCGCCCGGCCAAGCCTCAGGTAGCATGGGCCCGCTTGAGATACGACCGCTCGAGTCGCCTCTGCCGCTTCGATGGGGTCGGCGGGGGCCACAACCATCATTTCGGGAAGCGCCCGCATGATGGCGAGGTCCTCCGTCGCATGATGGGTCATGCCCAGGGCGCCGTAGGCAAACCCGCCTCCGACGGCCACGATTATCACGTTTGCCCTGTGATAACAGACATCATTACGAATCTGCTCGAGGCACCTGAGCGTCGGGAAGTTAGCTATAGAGTAGGTGAAGACGACCTTTCCGCTAAGCGCCATCCCCGAGGCGATCCCGGTCATGTTCTGCTCGGCGACGCCCGCATTGAGGAAACGCTCCGGGAATCGCTCGGCGAAGGGTTCAACAACGCCAAACCCCAACTCCCCGACAACGAGGTTAATCCGCTCGTCGTGCTCGGCCATATCAAGCAGGGCCCGAAAAAAGGCAGTCCTCATTCTTGCCCTCCCACCTCCGCGAGCGCCCTCGCCAGCTCCTCATCATCCGGGGAGCGGTAATGCCAAAGGAGCTCGTTCTCCATGAAGCTGACCCCTTTGCCCTTGACCGTATGGGCGATGATGCAGCTTGGGCGGCCCGGTTCAAACGGAACCGCTTCCAGCGCGCCTTCGATCTGCTCGAAATCGTGACCGTCGATCTCTTGTACCGCCCATCCAAAGGCCTCCCATTTGGCCCCGAAGGGATCAAGGTCAAGAACCTCTTTCACCGTTCCAAGGCTTTGGATCTTGTTGTAATCCACAATGACAACCAGGTTGTCCAGCCTGTGATGAGGCGCGAACAGCACCGCCTCCCAGGTAGAGCCCTCGTCACACTCCCCGTCGCTCAGGAGAGTAAAGACCCGATATTGCCGTTCGTCCCGCTTGCCCGCCAAGGCAATCCCGCACGCAATCGAAAGCCCATGCCCTAATGAGCCGGTAGAGACCTCCACGCCCGGAACCCCCGTATGGGTGACATGGCCCGCCAGGCGCGCGCCGTCCTTACAGAAATCATCCAGCCACGCGAGTGGAATGAAGCCACATTCGGCGAGAACGGCGTACAGGCCGGCACATCCATGCCCCTTGCTCAGGATGAAGCGGTCGCGCTCGTCCCAGGTGGGGTGTACCGGGTCGACCCGCAGCACGCCTCCATAAAGAACCGCCAAAAGCTCCACCATCGAGAAAGACGTCCCAACATGAGCGCTCTTAGCACGATGGGTCATTCTGAGGACGTGCTGGCGGACTCTCTTGGCCAGTGACCGGTAGTAATCTACATCTGATTCCAAGCTTGTATTCTCCGGGCCCATCTCCTCAGCCACCTATTCAATAACGGCGTAAGCTATGTACGGATCCCATTCAAGCCTTTGAAGTTTAAGCTTGTTGAGGCCCACCGTTTCTAAGATTGCCAGTGTCTCTCCTGGCCAAATGGGATTATCTAGATCATCGAAGGCAACGATCGCGCCCTTGGGCATTCTTGGAAGGAAGTGCTCGAGGGCCGTCCTGGTGGGTTCGTAGAGGTCGCAGTCAATAAAGAGCAAGCTGACCATGAGGTGTTGATGCCTCTCGATAAACTCAGGGATGGTCTTAGCCATATCTCCCCTGATCAACTCGACCTTCCCAATGTGGCCCAGAAACCGGTCTGCATCATACTCTTTAATTAGCTGAAAAAGCTCATCATAGGAATGGGAGCTGAGCTCCCCTCTCTCATTTGTTTTAAACGCGCTCTGATCTATATCATGAACGGAGGGGAAGCCCTCAAACGTGTCGAAACCGTATATACGCCGCGTTAGGTTTTCAGGTTCCAGCATCGTGCTGAGCTTGGCCCAGGCCATCAAACTAAAGCCACGCCAAACCCCGCACTCGATAACAGACCCTTTCACGGGTAAAACGAGCTTGAATACCTCATAAAGCGCTAAAAATCGCTTCAGATGCTGTCTCCGCACGTATTTCGTGAAATTCTCCAGTTTGATTTCCACGCTGTCGGAACAGTTGAGAAAAATGCTCTCAATATTCTTCCCGACTTGTTGCTCGACTTCGGTCCTAAGAGATTTCATGGCCTCAGGCTACCTCTTGTCGATGGGCGTTCTCGACGGACCCATCCGAGCTTTTTGGCATTGCAGATACCCATCCGGAATTTCCCCTCATTAGGGCCCAGAAAGTGGCCAGGATGATTTTAATATCCACCAGGAGGGAGTGGTTTCTTACATACTCCAAGCCAAGCCTGATCTTCTCAGGCGCTATTTTCTCAAGATACTCCCTGTCCGGATCACCGCTTCCGCGCAATATATCAGCCTCTTTGCTGAACCGGATGGACGCATAGTCCGTGATCCCAGGCCGCACGCTCAACAAGGCTTTCTCCTCTTCCGTGTAAAGCTCAACGGCCCACGGCACTTGTGGTCTGGGGCCAACGAAGCTCATGTCACCCTTGAAAACGTTGATAAGCTGAGGCAGCTCATCTAGTTTGTACTTGCGCAAGAAGCGTCCAACGGTTGTAATACGCGGGTCATCCTCTGGGGTAGACGATCCTCCAATCCGCTCGGCATCCACGACCATTGTTCGGAACTTTAAAATTCGAAACGGCTTGCCATACCGTCCAACCCGTACGCCGCGGTAGAATACCGGCCCAGGCGAGGAGAGCTTAATCAACAAGGCTAAAATCGAGAGAACTGGTGATAGAGCGAGAAGGCCTAGAAGGGAAATCAGGAAGTCAAACGCCCTTTTTATCATAATCTCAATCGCTCTTTGATGGTTATAGGGGAGTCGCCCTTTTCGGGTGAGAGAGCACAAACACCGCCATCCACGCCTGCCATTTGAGAACAGGAAGCCTCAACAAGACCGAATCCACGGCCTCCAGGATCCTTCGTAAAAAATAGAAATTCGGAAAATTCCGGAAAGGAATTGCTGCAATAGTAGCCAGGTAAAAGAATTTAACGACATCCACCTTGTGAAAATATTCCCTCGCCTTCTCAATATCCTTCTTTCCCAAGATGTGGTCCACCTCCCAGGCGGTCCTCAAATGAGGAGTAATCTTTCTATACAAGTGGATAAATATATTATGACGAAGCGCTTCGGTGGAAATGATTTCGCCTTCGGGTTTGAGAATGCGGGCTAACTCAGAGTAAGCCTTTTCCAGGTCGAGATGGTGGAGCACCCCGTGGACCACTACGAGGTCAAAGAAGGCGTCGGGAAACTCCATTGCCTCACCATCCATAACAAGAAATTTAGTTTTACCTTTAACGCCCCTCTCACTGGCCAGCTCCTCTGCATTTTCAATTGAGACCGGCGATATATCGATCCCCCAGGAGTCGGCTCCAGCCTCCGCACAGAAAATCGCTGTCTGCCCGTTTCCACAACAGTAATCCAGTACCTTTTTGCCCTCGCACCGCTCCTTCAACCAGTCTTCTACAAACCTTCTATTGCTTGATGCGATAGAGTAGAATTTCTTGTTGGTTAAGTAACGGCTCTCGTCCACATGGTCGCCCCTGAGCTTATCGTGTAGCTCCCTCTCTTCTTCTTTCCTTCTCTCAAGCGTAACGGCTGTCATTCGATAATCCTCTCAATAATCTTCCAACCTGATCAATAAGCGGGTTAATCCGCCGGAGAAATCCTTCAGGACGAGGTCCTTAGCTCGGCCAGTCTTTCCCTGGAAAGCATGTGAGCGATGGCCTTGAATATTCCCAAAAGGCTCCCAAGACCATAACCCAGATGCAAACAGCTGAAGATCGCAGGCATCAGCGGGAGAAAACGAATGTCATTTTCTCTTTGGGCCACATGGGCGGAGGCGACCAAGTTGGCTACGCCATACGCCCCCAAGATGCCGAGCAGCGGCCACGGGCCAAGCGGTGAGACCAAGGCCAGGGCGGCCGAGCTTAAAAGCCCAAGGACAAAGGCCAGCGGCACGAGGTGGCGCCATCGGACGGGAATCACCTCGCTGTGTACAAACGGCAGGATCGCCCAGACACCGTTCATCACATTGTGCTTCCAAAACGATTTTATGTTCGATCGCGGATAGTAGTAGCTCACAATATCCGGCACCAGCAGGGTCCGTCCTCCGGCCTTCTTGAGCCTGAGGTTAAACTCAATATCCTGACTTCTCGGGAGATTTTCATTGAACAGGCCGACCCGATCAAAGAGCTCCCTTCTGTAGCATCCACCAAACACAGTATCGACCCACCTCGGTTCAGTCGAGTTAATCCTAAAATATGAATTCCCCACACCAAACCGGTGGCTTATGCTAAAAACAATCGCTCTGCCTATTAGCCCATCTTCTTGCGGAAGGGTCTTCATGTTTCCGCCCACATTGTCAGCCCCATACTTGTCAAGAGCCTCAACGCTTAGCGAGATATAATCCTTTTCCAGCTCTGCGTGGGCGTCCATACGGATAATTACCTCGCCCTTCGCGTTCCTGATCCCCGTGTTGAGCGCCGCCGGGGTTATCTTCTTGGGGTTGTCTAGGAGGCTGATGAAGGAATAGTTTTGAGCATAGGATTCAAGAATCGCCCTGGTCCCATCATCACTCATCCCATCCACGACGAGAATCTCCAGCCGATCCTTTGGGTAATCGTTCCTGATGATCGACTCCAGGCACTGGCCTATAAACATCTCTTCGTTCCGGCATGGGATAATGACCGAAACCATTGGAATTTCGCTTATCCTATTCATCTCGACAAAACACCACTTTCTTCCAACTTCAACCTTACTTGCCCCCCCTCAGAGCGACTACTCTTGCACTCTCTTCGATATTAGTGAAATTATAATCGCTTCCCTTTAAAATATGAAGACTCCTAACCTTTTCAATCCATTCTAACGAGCTAGATGAGCGAATCTTCTTAACCATCATCCATTTTAATCTAGATAGCCACTTCTGCTTTGCTGTCGCAAATCTTGTCTCTCTCGGTTGAATAGCTATATAGTCATTGAGTAGCTTCCAATAAGCTTTCACATCGGCTCCATTTACTTCTACCTTCACAAGCCGGTCGCTTATACTGCAGAGTAAGTTCTTTATGTTGATCTCCGGGCAGGTGTCTAAATAGTAGCTCGTAACTCTTTCCAGGCTTTTGCCAATAACAGCGGGGGATACGGGAATTTTCAGGAAAGCGACCTCGCTTATTCCTTCGTCAAATTCTTGGATAAACTTCTGGGCGCTCTCCCCTATATTGAAACTCTTGGTTGCGCCGATGCTTGAGCTGGTCACACCGTCTATATACAAGGCCTGATCTATGAGTAAATATTTTGGGACATGTAACATTACGCTTGCTGCTGAAGAATAATCAGGACAAGAGGGCAAGAAAAACCGATTCTGAACACGAACTGTATTCTCAACGATTGACCGATGACATAGCGAGTTTAAAGTTTTTGGAATAATTGTGGATACTGATTCATCATTATCGAATAGTCTCTGCAAACTTAATTTGCTGTTCATTAAGTAAGATTTAAAGGTTACCTTGGGGATGTATAATAAGTTCCTTCTCGCGGGCTCCAGCCAATCATGCGCGAAATAGGCGCTGTGTTTCCAGACAGCGACATCTGCATTATATTTATCCAACTCATTCATAACAGTCGTAATAGTATTTGGTAGGAGATATGAGTCATCTGTTAGATATGTTATATACTCCCCGGTCGCCTTCAGAAGAGCGAAATCCCAATTGTCTGGCATTGATAAGGCTTTGTCGGTCCGAATGTAAATGAGGTTGTTATTTCCGTATGATTCCACTACTTCTTTCGTATTATCGCTTGAATCATTGTCACACACTATAATCTCTAGATTTCTGTACGTTTGATTTAGAGCGCTTCTCAAGGCATAGTCTAGAAGGTGAGCCCTATTGCGAGTCGGAATAACAATCGATACTTTTTTCATATCTTATTTCTTAGGTAACCACGTTTCAAATAATGTTGAAAGTATTGATTAGACACTATCAGGGACAATTCTGAATACGAGGAATGCCACTTAAAAGGCACTCGATTTCACACTCATTATGTGATATCGATGTCTATATGATTTTGTACGTCTATTATTTAATAAACCAAAGAATATCGATATTGAAAAAACCGTCACTGACATAATTCCCAATAAATTACCATATAGTATCCAGACAGATTGGGTAAGTATTATTACGTAAATCGTTAAACTTGTCACATTTTTGGTGGTAAATAATTTTAACTGAATTAGCTGGTATAGATATCCCAGGCATATCGAACCAATAATTACACCAGGCCACGCCCAGTTCCTCCACAAATCCCCGATGAAACTGACAGGGGCGGCGGCCAGCGGTATAGCAAAGTCAAGGCTCTCCACATATTCAAAATTTAGCAATACCGAAAATAACCGTATGGCTTTTCCATATAAGAATCCGGTTCCTTCATTAAAATTCTCAAATGCGAGAGACGCCATATAAGATGGGTCTTGTAGTAACCTATAGGACGTAAAGTACCAAACATTATTTACAAACACATCCCAATAGTAATCTGACTGATATTGCAATATTGAAATAGCTCCTCCCAACATGGAGGCGATCGCAAAAATCAGAATTAATTTAATATTAAATGCGCCAAAGATTGATTTGTTCCTTGCCAGAATATACGCTATTATAATCATGAAAAACACGGCAGCTGGGGGAGCTCTATCCAATGTCAACATACTAACGACCAGGGTTGAAAAGAATAACATCGAGAATGTTATTTTCCATTTAGACTTGTATACCAATGCCATGAAGAATGCGTATAACATACAAAAGGGCAAAATAAACCTGCGAAGCATCTCAAATAGGAAGTGGATAATCTTGGGCAGCTCATTTGCTGTGAATCTTAACGCTTCTTTCTCAATTAGAGTTGGATATACTTTAGCTACTTCTATTAATTGAACATGTTTTGAATATAAGAAATAGAGCACCATTATTGGTATAGACGAGATGATGAACAATTTGAAGAAAGGAAGAAATAAACGGTCCTGCTCGGTCTTTTCAAGCTTTGAGTGTAAATATCCTCTAATGTTCTTCGAAGGGTTTTGAACGTGAAGGTTGGCTAACATCACTCCAATTGGAAACGTGACTAGAACACTTTGAATTGCTAAAAAGTAAGTATATTTTGTGGGGGGCTGCATTGTGGGGAAAATTATCATCGAAGGAATTGACATCAGGACAAGGTAAAGGAGCAGAAAAAATGACGGTACTGTCATATACAAAAAGCTCAATGAAGCATCCAACAATATTTTTTGAAAAAGCAAAATCAATACGAACGAACCGAAAACTGCGGGCACGTAAAGCTCAATGCCTGTCTGTGTTAATACAACCACAAATGCCGCCAGGCAAAACAACAGGACAATGTTCTCTCTGAAGGTCCTTGATCTATTCAGCACAGCGCTGTTTACGCTGGCCATATCAACTTGCCCCAAGGAAGAGCAATATTTCATGCTTACAACTGGCAAAGACATTGCTGTTTTAGACAATCTCCGCTCTTCTCATTCTCAAGACCTGTGAGAGCCTCAACAAAGTCACCCGAAGCTCTCCACCAATCATTAGATATGAGCAGACGAGAAAGGCAAGGGAGGCGGCAGCATAAGCCACAGCTAAGACCGACACGCTGTATGTGCCGCCGGATGCCACAAAGAGCCACGCAATTCCGTATGTGGCACCGATCAGACCCAGAATCTTAAACACATGGAGATACCACTGCCCTGCCGGAATTTCCAGGCATTGAGAGCAAATCCGGGGAATAGCATATGAATACGCAAAGAGGTGGTAGAAGACCCACGAAAAGCCCGCGCCGGCCAGCCCAAAGTGATAGATCAAAGCCGCCGTGACCGGAAGGACGACGAACAGCGCATAGAAGTTAGACCTCGCCGAAATTCCCGGCTTGCCAACCGCAAGGGAGAAAACATAGGGCACGTACAACGTTGCGTTCATATAGTAGCCGATGGTTAGGAAAGTTACGGGGAGCAAAAGTGTCTCGGCGACCTCAGGGTTAAACAAATATCCAAAAAGAGGCAACGTCGCGAAGGGGATCGCCGCAAAGACGAAGACCGTTCCAAAGCAGAGAAAATCATGTAATTTTCGGTATTGCGACATCATGGTAGCTCGGTCACTCTCCTTGAAGAGGGAAGAAAAGGAGGGGAAGGCGGCTAGAGAAACGGCGCTGGTCAGGAACCTCGACTTCGAAATAACACTGGAGGCGAAACCGTAATACCCGAAGAGGCCTATGGGCAGAAGCTTGCTCACAATCAGCTTGTCCGCCTGCAAGTGCACCATGGAGAACAGGGAAATCGACGTCATACTGGAAGAGTACCTGATGTTTCTTCTGACAACGGAGGGGTAGTAGCCCGGCACGAGCGCCCGCCACGAAAAGAACCGTTGCACGGCAAGAACGTAAAACAAAATGCAAATGCCGAACGACGCCGCGATCCAATAGACAACGTGGAGGAGGGCTCCTCCCATTACTAATATCAAGATGATCCCAAATTGCTGGAGCGCCGTGGCTGCGACGTCTATGATGTTGTTGAACTCCATCCGCTGCAGGCCGCGAAAAAGGCTCATGTAAAGAGTTCGAGGCAAGCCGACCAACGCCGATATCCCCATGATCTGCAAAACCAGTGTTGCCGTGGCCGTGTCCATCGACTCCAAGTTGATCCATTTCTCAACAAGAAAAGGGGCGCCGAAATAGACCAGCACCGCAAGCAGGAGGAATCCACCCCAATAAAATAAAGAGGCCGTGCGGATAAGGTCTCGAATGTATTCCGGTTCGTCATTGAAATGAGCGGATACCTCCCGGACCGTAGTGGTGCTGATCCCCAGCTCTAGCACGGTGCACAGGACGCTGTTCATGGTGAGCGTGAAGTAGATGATCCCGAGCGCGTCCTCGCCCAAATGTTTGAATACATACTTGACGGCGACAAAGCCGAGGAGAAGGAGCAGCCCCTGGCCGAAAAAGTTGTAGACGATATTCTTTGAGAGTCTGGAGATATTTTTCATCTCGCCTAAGGCCCACGACGCTAAGGAAGCTTCCGCCTCAAAAAGCCCCCCTGACAATACGTCACCCCCATCCTGTTGTAGTATGGATCCACCTCGAACTCATCATGCTCGGCCAGAAAGTCCCGGATGGCTGAGGTTGGATTGTCGGTGGCCCATTCTGGAGAGCCGTTCGGCGCATCACTCACCATCTCCATCACACCGTCAAAGACGACAATGTAACTGCCCGGCGTGACCAGGGGTCCGTATTTCTCTAGCTCCCGGCGCACATGAGCGTATGTGTGGTTGGAATCCAGCGCCACCAGCACTTTGTCCGAAGGGCCAATCATCCCCCGAACCCGATCCACTACCGTCTCGTCGGTCGAGCTGCCTTCAATGAGGCTTATGCGCTTGCTCATAGGGTGAGATTGAATGGCTAGACGATTATATTTGCGAATCTCGATGTCTATCGAGATGACTTGACCTTTTCCCAGCAAATCAAGGATGGATGCGTAGAAGATAGCCGTCCCACCGTGTGCCGTTCCTGTCTCTATAATCGTATCAGGTCTAACCTTGTAAATCAGCTCCTGCATCATGAGGATATCCTCAGGAAGCTGGATGATAGGGATCCCTAACCAGGTTAACTCATAAGAAATCTTGCGCTGCCAGCCCGAACGCGTCCAAAGGTTCGACAATATTTGGTAGCCTTCTTCCGTGTAAATATCAATTTCCGCAATCCCATCGGGCAGTTTGACTTGAATCTTATTGCCCAAGGATCGCAATCTGTCCTCGCTCATTCTTAACCACGACCTCCCTTAATGCGGATTTCAAGCACGGACCAAGCAAGACCGAAGGTGTGCCTGCCACCAGGCAACCGTATGGCCCAACCCCTCCTCCAGACCGTAGCGGGGAGCCCATCCCGTGTTTTCCACCAGACGACGGTTATCGGCGCATACGAAAGGCGGGTCGGATGCTCTATCCGGCAGGGCGCCAAGAGCGATCAGCTCCGGCCGATTGAGAACGGCCCCAATGGTGGTGACGATCTCCCGGACGGTGACGGGCTCTCCTGAACCAATATTGACGGGGCCCGAGAGACCGCTCCGGGCAACCGCCCATGCGGCCAACGCCACGTCTTCAACGTGGAGAAAATCCCTCACTTGTTCACCTAAAGTCGCCTCCGCCACCTGATTGCGCAACAACGAGCGGGTGACAGAGGACACTAAGCGTCTCTCATGCTCGTACGGACCATATTGATAGAACAGGCGAATCCAGGCGACGCTCATACTCGAGGCGCCTGCGATTTGCTCCAGCACGAGGTGCAAAGCCAACTTGCTGGCGGCATAGATACTACTTGGAGCGGTCGGGGTGGTTTCGGAAAGATAGCCCAGGCTGGTATCGTACTCGAAACATGTTCCCGCCGATACGAACCTCTTGCAGCCAAGGCTCTCCAACAACGTTGCTAGATTCAAGCTTGCGTTCAAGAGCCTGATGTTTTCCCGGCTCGCCAGGTATTTGCCCGGCTCTGCATACCATGCCAGATGGAGGCATAGCTCGGGCCGAATCCTCGACAACTCAGCCTCCAACTCCTCTTTTTCGAACAGGTCGTACGGAACTACTTGCAGTAACGGAACAATATCCTCTATCCGCCAGAGATTGCTGCCGGGCCGAACGAGTGCGTAAACTTCACAGCCTTCCGCTACCAAAAGCCTCGCAACATGCGAACCTATAAAGCCCGTGGCTCCTGTAAGAAACACACGCACGGAATCAACCTCTACGGAGGAGCGTCATCGATGGAATGTACCAAGATAACTTAATGATGATTGACGCCCCAATCATATGGAATATGATTCTCGAATGGATCCATCCGCGTGCTGTGCGATGGGTCGTGCGGATGGGTGCAGGCGTTGGCAACAATGGCGTGCGGATCGCTCATTCCCTTGAAGCCGTTCCACACTTCGGGCGGGATGATGACCAGCGAGTAATTATCCGTCCCTAGAAAAACTTCCATGAGCTCGCCTTTCGTGGGACTTCCTTCCCGCTCGTCGTAGAGCACCAGCTTGATGCTCCCGAAGGGGCAGGCGTAGTTGAGCGTCATCTCCCGGTGACGGTGCCAGCCCTTGACCACGCCGGGATAGACCGTGGAGAAGTAAATCTCACCAAACTGGCTGAAGTGTGGATCGTTGCACCTGAGCATGTGGTAGATGGTGCCCCGCTCGTCGGGGATGCGTTTCAGTGGAATTACCTGCACGCCCTCGATCATCGTCACACTACCCTCGGCTCCGGCAAGGGGATAACGAACTTCCCCCCCCGCAGCCGATAGCCTTCTTGCTGCGCCAGGACCTCATCGGCAAAGTTCCAGGCCAGCAGCAGCACGTAATCAGGCATTGTTTCCAGCAATTTCTCCGGTGGATAGATCGGCAGGTGCACCCCAGGCATGTAGCGCCCCTGCTTGTGGGGGCTTCGGTCCACCACGAAGTCGAGAAGCTCTCGTCCAACACCGAAGTAGTTTAGTAGGGTACTTCCCTTGGCTGATGCCCCATAGGCGGCAAGGCGAGTACCGTTTTGCTTCAGTTCCGATAGCATATTGCAAAGAGAGCTTTTCAATTCCTCCACCCGGTTCGCAAAGCCCTGGTAGAAGTCGAGACAATCAAGGCCCCAGCCCGATTCCTCGGCCAGCAGGTCCTGGACGCCGGACGACGAACGGTCGATACCTTCTGAGGCCACACCCACAAAGAGCCGGATCGAACCACCGTGGATGGGGATTCGCTCAACGTCCTGGATGACGAGCGAATGGCGCTGGAAGAGACGGTTCAACGAAGTTAGCGAGAAGTAGCTCAGGTGCTCATGGTAGATGGTGTCGAACTCCACGTGGCAGATCAAATCCTTTACGTACGGCACCTCAATCACCGCGACCCCGTCATCTTTGAGCATGGTTCGGATGCCTCGCACGAATCCGTTCAGGTCGGCCACGTGCGCCAGCACGTTGTTGGCGTGGATCACATCGGCCCGTTGGCCCTGCGCCGCCAGCCGTTCGGCCAGCTCAAGGCCGAAGAACTCGCACAGCGTGGGGATCCCCCGCTCGTGCCGAGCCACATGTGCTACGTTGACCGCCGGCTCGATACCCAACACCGAGAAACCAGCCTCCTTGTAGTGCTGAAGCAGGTAGCCGTCGTTGCTGGCCACCTCCACAACCAGGCTGGAGCCGCTCAAACGGCGTGAGGAGATCAGACTTCCGACGAGCTCTTTAGCATGTTTCAGCATGGTATCGGAGAAGGAGGAAAAGTAGAGGTACTCTCGAAACAGCTCCTCAGGAGGCACCGTCTCTGTAATCTGCGCCAAGGAACAATATGGACAGAAGGCCAGCTCGAGCGGGTAGGTCGGCTCTGGCTGGTCAAGCTGCCCCGCTGTGAGCAAGGAATTGGCAAGCGGTGTACGGCCTAAAGAGAGAACACCTTCTAGACCAACTTCACCACAAGACCGGCATGCGGACGGCAAGTTCCCCATTAGATGATACCCCTAGAGAATTCCTGTACCACTCAATAGTTCTCTGCAAGCCTTCTTCCAGTGAAAACAAAGGCCTCCAGCCCAGCGACCGCCGCACCTTAGCAGCGCTCAGACACTGGCAACGGATCTCATTAGAGGCCTCATTGCGGATGTCAGGCTCCAGATCGGACCCCATCAGCTCCAGGATGTTCTCCACTACCTCCAGCACAGTGATATGTTCTTCGTTGGAGAAGTTGAACGCCTGGCCGTTCAGCTCAGGGTTCCCGGCCAGCCGTTCGGCAAGCAGCGTATAGGCCGCCGCCCCATCCTCGACATAGAAGTAATCTCGGACAAATTGGCCGTCCGAGCGGATGATGGGTCGCTGGCCTCGCAGCACGGAGCGGATGGTTCCAGGCACTATGCGATTCCAGTTTAGATCGCCGCCGCCGTAGAAGTTCCCACAGCGAGTAATGGCCAGAGGTATATCAAAGGTCGTCGCGTACGCCTGCGCAATCAGGTCTGCACACGATTTGCTGACATCGTAGGGATGCCGGCCTTGCAATGGCATGTTTTCGTCGTAAGGTAGCCTTTCCTGACTCCCATACGCTTTATCTGACGAAGCCAGTACAATTTGACTCACCTTCGGGCTGCGCCGAGACGCCTCCAAAAGCGACCAAGTCCCGCCAATGTTTGTATCAAACGTTGAGACAGGGTTACGATTAGCGATACCAACAATGGTCTGCGCAGCCAAGTGAATGACTGTATCTATCTCGTATTCACCTAGTATCCGCTCCAATAGGGCCTGGTCCCTTACATCACCACTGACCACCTTGACCCTCTCGACCAACCTGCCGCGCAGAAAATCGCTCTGGGGCACCCAATCACGCACCAGGCACACCACCTCTGCCTCAAGGTCGAGCAACCTCTCCACTAACCACCCCCCTACGAGACCAGTTGCGCCGGTAACGAAGGTCGGGCGATCTTGCCAGAAACCATTGTCAGCAGTCATCATTCGTCCCACACTTTCCAGGGAGGACTCCCATCTCGCCAGAGACTCTCCAGGAGCCGCAAGTCGCGCAGCGTATCCATACACTGCCAGAAGCGGCCGTGCTGGTAGGCTGCTAGTTGGCCATCGGCAGCCAGCCTTTCCAGCGCGTCCGCCTCCAGGCTGGTGTCATCCCCCTCCAGGTAATTAAGAACTCCCGGTTCAAGGACCAGGAACCCACCATTGATCCATCCTTCACCGATCTGAGGCTTCTCGGTGAATCGAACCACCAAATCGCCGTTGAAAACCAGACCACCGAACCTGGCAGGCGGACGAACTGCCGTCACCGTCGCCAGCCGACCCTGAGAGCGATGGAAGCGCAATAAATCATGTAGATTCAGGTCACTAACACCGTCACCGTAGGTCACCATGAAGGTCTCGTCTTTCAAGAACGGCTCCAGGAGCTTAATACGGCCACCCGTGAGGGTCTGCAGGCCGGTATCTTCGAGGTGCACGATCCAGTCATCACACACTTTCTTGCGCTCTTGAAGGTTGCCATTAGATAAGTTGATCGTCATGCTGCCGCTTAAAAGATAATAGTCCATGAAGTAGCGCTTAATAATCTCACCTTTGTAGCCCAAGGCTACGAAAAATTCGTTGAACCCATAGTGGGTATAGTGCTTCATAATGTGCCAGAGGATAGGGCGTCCACCGATCTCAACCATGGGCTTGGGTTTGACTTCGGTTTCTTCGGCCAGCCTGGTGCCCAGGCCGCCGGCTAGGATGACAACCTTCACTTCAACACCTCCTTTCTCTTTCCTCCCAACCGGTAAATTACAACCCCCAGGGGGGCTAATGTATCGTCGAACCTAGGACCATTGGCGGGAAGGGTTATTTCCTCACCAAAAACCTTCACATTCTTCATCAAAGGGCTTGGCGCCAGGAAGGTTACCCGTATGGGCTCCCGAGAGACGTTCGCCGCTATGAGGTAGTCCCCAGGAGGGATAATTGGACCAACCTCTTCATCAATCCGCCTTACGGAGAAATGGAGGGGGCTCGGCTGGGAGCCGTTTCCATCGGTTGCGGGTAAAACGGCCCGGGCTTGGCCATTAGCTTTCCCCACATAGGCTTTCCATCCTTTTGAGGCATCTGGAGCCAGAAGGATGGGCTCAAGGCGGCTTAGCTCCCCCACCAGCCGCTTGACCCCTTGCCAGTGGTCTGGATGGTCCGCTATCCGTATCTGGCCTGCGTCGCCCCCTATATAGGTGAAGAAAAAGAGGCCTGAGGCGCCGTGGACTACGGAGAGGTATGCGAGAAGGCGCTCTTCTTCGTAGGTGGGAAGCCGGCCTCCCTCGAAGCTGGAATGGTCCTCAGACCAGTTGAAGGCTTGGATAACGGCCCAGACGGGCTTCGACCCGTTTGCGGCCCGCATGGCCTCATCGACGGTGTCGGAAAGCCAGGTGAATGGCATCTTTGGAATAGGATATGGATCGACCATGATAACGTCGGTGGCCGCGGCGTAGTCGTGAGTCTTGTGGCCTCTTAGGACCGTCATCGCCGCTGGATGGGCCGTATCAAACCAGTGAAGATATCTCCGCACCTTCCAGAGGTAACTTGGGGAGACCGCCCGGCCCTCAGGCTCGTCGGCCAGGTACCAGCCGAGGAGGGCGGGTGAAGAGCTCAAACGCCGCATTAGACGGGCCGATTGGAGAGGACCCCACCTCCAGGTCTCCTTGGGTATGAAGACGAGGGCCTTAAGGCCTTGGCGCTCGGCGGCGTCAACGAAGGCCTCGACCTCGGAAGCCGAGCTCGCGTAGGTCTGAACGCTGTTGAAACCCGCCGCCTTGAGCTCGGCAAATGCCTCGAGCTTGGCCGAGTAGATGCCGAGAGGAAATAAGTCTAGATTCCCCGACCAGGAAGGAGCCTTGATGGTCGAAGGGCTCGGCTTGCAATCGTCGGTCCTTGTCTCTACGACAAAAGAGGCGGGGTTGGAGGTGGATATCTTCCGACCGTTCAAGTTGAGATTGAGACGCCAGTACCAGAGGCCCGGCTCCAGGGGCTCGGAGGGTGCTAGTCTCGGGCCCAGAGGGCTGTAGGTCTTGAAGCTCCTAGTGGCCTCGAAAGTCGAGGAGCGGGATAGCTCCACTTCTATCTCGTACACCCGCTCGTCCTCGGTCATCCGCCACTCGAAGTTGGGACGCCGGCACCTGGCAACCGCGCCGGAGGCAGGCCGGGTTGGATAGGCGGAGAGCTCCTCCAGGCGAACGTCGTCGAACCAGAGCTTGTGAGTCAAGCCCGGGTTGATGAGCCTAAGCTCCGTATCCGTGGAAGGAGCCTTGAGAATCCGGCTCACGGGCATCCAGCGCCCGTATGACCAGATTTCGTTCAAAAGAATCTCCTTGCCGAAGATCTTGAGACTCGGATACTCACCGTCCCTCCAGCCCTCCCGCTTTAGCCTCAAGCTCAGGAGGTAGTTCCTGCCTGGGATGAGCCCTTCTATGCGGGCCTTCCAGGCCCCTGGGCCGGAGATTGAGATAGCCCGTCCAGCTAATCCACCGCTCTGTTCCCAATCCAAGCGGCTCCTCTCGGTCTGGGGTGAGGCTGTCCAGCCATATGGGCCCTTGCCACCACTTAGCGACCGTTCGAACCCAGGATTCGGCGCCAGGTTGTAGCTCTGAGCAAGAATTGACTCGGCAGATGCAAGGGATAAGGCGACTGCTCCCACCGCCACAAGCAACTTCACTCTATCGAAGGGCCCCAGGGGCTGACCTTCTAACGAAGTCATTAATGTAGCGGTCGCTAGGATCGAGCTTTAAGGCTAGCCTATAGTGTCTGTAGGCTCTCTCCATCTGGGCTCCGCTCAAGGATGTCCGCCTGTTCAAGTAGTTTAGACCCGACAGTCGATGGAGGCTCCAGGCCAAGCTCAAGTGATATTTGGCCTCGGTGGGGGCCAGAAAGAGAGCCGATTCATAGGCCTTCCTGGCCTGGTCGATGTCTTCGACCTTATCTTTCAACGATGAGGTTTCTAGGCCCCTTTGCTCCCAGACCCTGCCCGATTGGTAGAGGGGCTCTGCGCTCCAAGGCTCCAAGGCTGCTGCAAGCTGGGCATCCTCCAGGCTCAGGGTCTTCACTCCTCTCGAGAGGAGCCCGTCAGCGGCGAAGGCGACGGTAACGGCCCCTGCCGAAAGGACCGAGACGACCAGAATAAAAATACTAAAGGGCCGTCCAAGGGCAGAGGGCCGGGGGGCGGGAGGAGTCTCTAGCGAGCCTCCCCGGCGGCTATTTAGGTGTACTGACGATACGAGAATTCCCAAGATGGCCGAGAAGGCCATGGCATTGGCTGGTATGTGGAAGTTGAAGTCCACAAGCGAATGGACAAGAAAAGCCGCGACAGCCGTAAATGCCCCCAGAGCGAGGCCCACGGCGTATGGGTCTCTCCTCCGAAACCACCTTCGGATGGACCAGGCCAGGGTAAACCCCAAGGCCCCGATCGCAAGGAGAAAGCCAGCTAGCCCCATCTCGGCAACTAATTCAACGTAGTCGTTGTGGGCGTGATTGAATAGCCTAGGGAAAGAGACGGTCTGATAGGCTGGATAGATGTGCCGGAAAGTCCCAAGGCCGGTCCCCAGAATGGGAAAATGGCCAACGAGGCCCATGGTGTCTCGCCAGATCATGGGTCTGGTGTTTTCTATTATCGATGGCTCAAACAGGGTCGAGAGACGGCTGAGGGAGGGGCCTTTGCCCATCCAGATGACTATGGCGAGGAGAAAGCTCAAGATTATCGGCACGGCCCTGCCCTTCTTACGTGGACCTCTGCGAATTCCCAGGAGGAAGGAATAGAGAGCCAGTGCCACCATTACCGAGACCACCCCTCCCCGGGAAGCCGAAAGAAGAATGGCCCCCATCATAATTACTATTAAGAAGCCGAGAAGAACCCTTTTGGGGCCGACTTCCTCGGACCTTTGAGGTCCATATTCTGAAATTCCCGGAAAACCAATCCGCGCGGGCTGCCTCTCCAAGGTCAAGAAGTAGCCCAAGGCCAACCCCAGGGCCAAACCGACGTAGCCCGCGAAATGGTTTCTATTCACGTATGTGCCGAAGAAGTTGGAGTAGGAGGCGTCGCGAAACCAGTAAATCTTCCCCGTCCCGCTTAGGTGCTGGAGGATGCCGACAAGGGAGATGATAAACCCGACGCCGATGATCGTCATTGCCATCCGGCCCAACTGCCTCTTGGTCTTCAGGTTATTGACCACCAAGAAAAAAACTGCCGCGCATGATAGGAGCTTCAAAAGCCCCCCCTTCGTGGCCCCCGGGTAGACCGAGAGGCGCCTCCAGCCCGACTTCCGAATTTCAGGGGCCGACTCCTCGGACCCCTTGAGCTCTGAAGCCGGCCACGCATGAGGAAGGGTCTCGGAGTAAAGTTGGTAAGTGCCGGGAGAAATCAACTTCAATGCCGAGGGCGGAAGGGGTGTCAGCTGGAACACGACCAGGGCGATGAAGAGGAGAATCGGGATATTGAGAGGCGTCTTGACGAGGCCGAGGCGGCTGGAACTCAAGAGAACCTGACCTCCGCCATCTCTATTGTAGTTTATTAGATAATCGTCTTCAAGTCTCTGGATATTCAAAGATTTAATCATCCATAATATAACGAGAAAAGCGACAAGGAGCTCCATTACCGTGATAGACCAAATGTGG
The DNA here is from genome assembly GCA_022562795.1 of Nitrospinota bacterium. Lineage (GTDB taxonomy): Bacteria > JADFOP01 > JADFOP01 > JADFOP01 > JADFOP01 > JADFOP01. The sequence goes on along the minus strand of JADFOP010000019.1, from coordinate 14,503 downwards.
ACAGTCCCGAAAGCCAACGGAGTAAATATGATGAGGAAGAGGAGGCCCCCTTCTATGGCCTTGTCGCAAAGGAGGGTTGCCTTCTCCCGGTTCATGGAGGCCGGGAGGTCAATAAGCCCATTCGAAGACGAGGAGACCTCACCCGCAGCTTGTAGAGAAAGGGCCGTGACAGCTTTTGCCATGGTAACCGGTTAGATGTTAATCGAGGTTGCCCCAAGCGCTAAGGGCTAGGCCTGGGTACGGCTCCGCCCCGTGAGTTACATAATGCAACCCAAAGGCCAGTAGAACTGCTTCTTAATGCCGGAAATTCCGGGGGTTCCCAGGAAATTCCGGGGGTTTCCGCCTAACGACCGGAGCCTTTAAGTTCCGCGGAGGAACTTCCAAATGGAAAACCGGTCGAACAACCTATATTTCCACTCAAAAGTATACGTTGGCTACGCCGCAGACTCCTCGGCATAGTATTTCCGGTAGTACTTTTGATAGTGGTAGTAGTAAAAGTCCTCCCGGATGTCGACGAAATTGAGCAATGCCCCGATTAGCTTGCTCGGCCTCCCATCTTCGGGACCCGTGCCCGCATCCCCTTCAGCCCAGGCTTCGGAATGTGACTTCAAGGAAAAGGTCAGCTGTGCCAATGCCCGCTTGACGATCTCCTTCGGAATGCCCCCGGACTTAACCACAAGCACCGAGGCATCGACTGCCCTGGCGAGCACCAGGGAGTCGGTCACAGCTATTATTGGGGAGGTATCGAAGATAATATGGTCGAATTTACCATGTAGAAAATCCATCAGCTCGAGCAACTTTTCGGAGCTCAAAAGCTCCGAGGAATCGTGTGCACGTTGGCCGGCCGTCAGGACCTTAAGGTTCTCAACCGGGGTGGGATGAATCATCACCTTCGAAATATCGCCCCTCAACGCACAGCTGAGCCCCGGCGCCCGATCCTGATTAAAGATAGAATGAATCCTTGGCTTTCTAATGTCGGCATCAACAAGAAGGACCTTCTTGCCCATCTGGGCGAGGCTCGCAGCAAGATTGGCCGAGAAGACCGTTTTTCCCTCTTCTGGCCCGGCGCTGGTGATCAGGAGAGATCGGGCCTTGAGGGCCTCCATGGAGTAGACTATGTTGGTCCGAGCAGTCTTGATGGACTCTGCATAGGGCAAGTTGGATTCTTTTATGACAAAGAGCTCGCTAGCTACCTCCGATGAGCTAAATTTCCCCAAGGAGCCCAAGCAAGGTATTTCTAGGAATTCCTCGATGTCTTCAGGGTTCTTAACGGTGCCGTCCAGGTACTCTACGAAGAAGACCAGCCCCGTTCCCATGGTGAAACCAACCAGCACGGCGAGGGAGAGATTCAATAGAATGCGCGGCTTGGCAGGCTTTCTGGGCACCTCGGCAGGGTCGATGATGCGGATATTTACGTTCTCGAGCTCGCTGGTGAGGCCCGTCTCCGCGGCGCGCTTTAGCAGGGAGGTATAAATCTGCCTGTTGGATTCAACCTCCCGCTCCAGGGCCCTAAACTTGATGGCCTTCTTGTTCAGTCCGAGGGCTTCCTTCTTCTGAGCTTCGAGTGCCTGTAGGAGTGAAGCCTCCTTGGCTTTGGCAACCTTGTACTCAGTCTCGACCCCCTTGATTATCTTCTCCACTTCGAAGGCGATCTTGCCATTCATCGCCTCGAGCCTCGAAATTAGGCGGATGATTTTCGGGTTTTTATGGCCGTAGCGTTTGGAAAGCTCCGCATACTCGGCTTGGACCCTGGAGTACTCAACCTTGAGTTCCTGAATAAGAGGATTTTTTATGACCTCCGGGACCGATTCAATCATCCCCGGCTTTTTCGACAAATACTTAACCTGATTGTAAAGGGTCTCTAGGCCTATCCGCTCCGTCTTGGCCTGGGTGAGGTTGCTGGATAGCTCGTTGAGCCTAGAGCCAACGGTGTTTCGGCGCTCCCCTAAGGAAGCCGACACAATCTTTTTATCCTCTTTATACCTCTGGAGAGCCGCCTCCGAGTCCTCCAGCTTCTTCTTGATCCTCTTCAGCCGCTCGCCGAGCCAGGCCACAGCATTCTGGGAAGCCTGTAACCTCGCCTCCAGGTTCTGGTCTATGTAATTTTGTGCGATGGAATTGGTGATTTTGGCGACCAAGATAGGATTGTAGCCTTCATAGATTACGTTGACGAGGCGGCTTCGACGAACAGGCTCAACTTTCACTCGTTTCAAAAAAGCGTCAATGAGCCAACCGTCCCCATCGCGGTCACGTCCCACACCGTTAGTGCCATTTACCATTGCATTTGACCATTTTTTTAGGTTTTTGGGTGCTGAGACTTTCTCTATAAGGGTCCCAAACGCGGCTCTCGCTTTGAAGAAAGTCAGATGATTGGGCGAGAATTCGTCCGACTCTTTCAACCCAAGGGTATCGACGACGCGCTTGGACAAGGAGCGGCTCTTCAATATTTTGTATTGGGTCTGGTAGTATTCCTGATCGCCGGCTTCTAGCTCGAGAACTTCCTTGAACGAGACGACGTTAGGGTTTTCCTTCTCGATGAGAATTTGGGTGGTGCCCCTGTAGACGGGCTCCATCTTGAAGGTCCATACGGCCACGGTGGTGACCACGACGACGAGGAATGTCGTTAAGGTCCACTTCCGCTTTTTGAGGATCCGCAGGTATTGGGATAGGTGAACCCCTTTTTCGTCTTTCCATTCCATAGCGAACCTTACGCGAGGTATACCTCTTGGCGACAGTTCAAGAGGACCTCTTTGCTAGAAGAAGCTCTCGGGAACGACAACGATATCTCCAGACCGCAGGGCTACATCCTTGTTCTTATCCCCACGCTTGATGATGTCATTCAAATTGAGATAGATGGTTTGCTCAGCACCGTTGACTACTCGGACAACCTTAACCCCCCTGGGAGAGGCGATTCGCGTCAGGCCTCCTGCCATGGCGATAGCCTCGGCGGCGGTGATTCCCTTGCCCAGTATCTGAATCTCGCCCGGCTGCTTCACCTCTCCAAAGACGAAGACCGAATCAGTCTTCGGGATGTAGATGGTATCTTTGTCCCTGACTTTGAAGTTGAGGGAAAGATCGCCCCTGACCAAGAGGCTGTGGAGGTCAAGGGTCTTTGTTTCGACCTTCTGATGGCCATTGGCCCCGCCACCGATCGGACGCAGGAGGATGAGGGTTCTCCCTGCTCGCCCAGCGCCCTTCTGCATAACGACGCCTTCAGCTCTCGAGATCATCTCAAGAAGCGTGGCCTGGCCGGTCAATTGATAGGCTCCGGGCTTGTTGACCGCTCCGAGGACGTAGACCTCCTGGCTTCGGTACTCCTCGACTAGGACCAAAACCTGGGGATTCTTCAAATACCCATCCCTAAGAAGCCCTTCCAGCTTCCGTTCGATTTGGCCCACCGTCAAGCCCGCGGCCTTCACCTCTCCCAGCAGCGGAAATGTAATTTTTCCCTCTCCTGAGACCCGCACCGTCTTGGTCAAATCCTCCTCCTCATAGACGGTAATTTTCAAAACATCTCGCCCGCCGACCTGATATTCGGAGGAATCTGCCGCATACGCAGAGGGGTACCCAAAGACACCAAGAATGAACGGGAAAAGCAAGATCGGCAGCACGAAGAGAGGTCGTCTATGATGAAATACGGATTTAATCCTCATCTGATAAAACCCATCAGGACAAGTGCTGCACCGTTCTCATTTGGGCAGGCATTGCACATCGATAGGCTCTCCATCGTAAGCGGCGCCCTAATACTGCAGCAAGACCTCGGCTGAGGCGCGGTTGACGTCGTAGTCTTTCTCTTCGATTGTCGAGTCGTGGTCTATTCGTTCGTACTTTGCGCTGAGGCGCAGTATGTCGCGGATTATGAAGTAGCTTATCTCGCCTACGCCTCGCCCGGTGTCATCATCGCGGGCGGTGTCGTAGTTGTCGTTGTCGTACTCGCCCTCGAGACGCAACATCAGCCGGTCGGTTAAGTTGTACCTCACCGAGCCCGCGACCTTCGTAGCCCGGATGAACTGGTCGCTGGCCGAGGAGGAGTCCTCGAACTTGCGGGAGAAGAAGACGGTGAGGGTGAGTTTCGGGGTGGCGAACCAGGTGAGGTCGGTGGCGAAGGCCGGTGTCGTGTGGTCGTCTATCGAGTTGTAATCCCTAAGCTCGGCGCCGGCCGAGACGCGCCCGACCAGCTTCGGGCCGGGCTCGAAACGCAACCCCCCGAGCGCCAGGTGGCTCTCGGAGTCGTCCTGAGGGTCGGCCGGGGTGATGGAGTCGAAGTCGAGCTGCGTGTACTCGTAGCCTACGAAGATGTCGGTCTTAGGACGGATGCGCCAGAAGAACGAGGCCCCGCCGCCGATCTCGGTCCGCTCCAGGCGGCCGAGCCCAGAGGCGTCGTACTCCAGGTCGTAGAAGCGCGCGTCGAACTCTATTTTGGCCTTCTCGCCGAGCTTGATACCCAATACACCGACCGACTCGCTGTCCCAGTGGCGGATGCGGGGGCCGAGCTCGCTCAAAGTCGCGCTCGAAGAGGGGGCGGTCGTGTCGGCGAAGTACCCCTTCAATTCCAAGCTTAATCGAGCGAAGTTCAAAAAGAGGCCGGCGTCGTAGGCTTGGTTCGTGTAGTTCTCCTTCTCGTTGGAAGAGAAATCGGCGATGTCGCCCATCGCGCCGAACTCAACGATGTGATCCTTAAAGTTTAAGCGACCGTGGATGTTCGGCCGGTAGTGGGTGATGAAGTCGATCTCCTCATCCACCGCCTCCAAGAAGATGTTGTCGTCGTAAATCTCCTCCACCTCGGCCCGGGGATAGAGCTCGAGGGGACCGAAACGAAGGGCCCGTGGGGTGGGATCGGCACCGACGTACATGGGCGACGGACGAGCCTGGGCAAAGACGAAACCAGGCCCCCACACCAACAACATCAAAGCCGCAAGGGCGCTCAAGGTCGAGCGGTATGATGTCAGACGATCCTTCATGGCTTTGCCCTCCCACCGATGATAAACAGGCCTAAGTCGAGGGGCTCGACCTGGTCTTCCGGAGCCGCCGTTATGTTGAAAAGCACGAAGATTATCCCCCTATGGTGGGCTGTTGAACGGATTATACATCATTTTATAAGTATTAGGCATATAATATTACCATTTAGCATAGATTATCTTTTTTAGTATATAACTCGCTGATGGAGGGTGCAAGGATCATTTTAGATTCCCTCCCTCAGCGCCTGGCGCCTGATTTTACCATTGGGAGTTTTGGGGAGGGCGTCGATGAAGGCCACCTGCCGGGGGTATTTATATGGGGCGGCGCGGTCTTTGCAAAACTGCTGGATGCTTTCAACCAGCTCCTCTGAGGGCTCGTAACCCTCATTGAGCACGACGAAGAGCTTCACGATCTGACCCCTCATCGAATCGGGAGCGCCAACGGCGGCCGCCTCCTGCACCGCCTCGTGGCGGTTCGCCACCGACTCCACCTCTTCGGGTGAGATGCGGTAGCCGGATGATGTGATCATGTCGTCACTTCGGGAGATGAACCAGATGTAACCGTCTTCGTCCTGCCGGACGGTGTCACCGACGACTAGCCACCCGTCGCGGAAGGCGGCCTCGGTCTCTTCGGGCTTGTCCCAGTAGCCCCGCATGCAGGCTGGGCTTTCCCGCTCGACGGCCAGCAGGCCGGGCTCGCCGGGAGGAAGCGGACGGGCCGCCTCGTCGATCACTGCGCAGCGGTGGCCCGGCTGTGCCAGCCCGCAGGAGCCGGGCTTGATGGGCAGCCCTACGAGGTTGGTCACGAAGAGGCTGAACTCGCTCATCCCGAGCCCCTCGTAAATGGGTAACGCGTGGCGATCGCCCCAGGCCTCGAAGACCTCAGGCGGCAGCGGCTCTCCGGCGCATATTGTGTGGCGAAGCCGGGCCAGGGGCGGGGCCTCTGGCACATCGTTGAGCATCTTCCGGTAGACCGTCGGCACGCTCATAAAGATGCTCACCTCGTGGCGCGCGAGCAGCTCGTACCAACGCTGGGCCTCGAAGGGCCCGTCGTAGCAGAGGGTGGTCACCCCGTGGCGCCAGGGATAGAGGAAGCCGAAGCCGAGTGGGTAGGTCCAGGATAGGTGGCCAGTGTGGGCCACCCGGTCCTCTTCTCTCAGGTCCTGCCACCAGTACACCGCCGGGTCCTTGCCGGGGACGCTCCGGTGGGTGTGGACTACCCCGCGCGGCTCGCCCGTGGTCCCGGAGGTATAGCATATGTAAGCCGCCTCGTCGGAGCGGGTCTGCGCGATGGGGTAGGGGGGTGAGGGGCGGGCCAGCGCCGCCTCCAGCGACACCATCCGCTTGTGGGCGGGGCGAGGGAGGGGTCCGTCGATGAGAATCCATCGAACGCCACGGAGCTCCTCGGCGGCCTCGAGAACTTCCGGGAGGTGCTCGGAGGTGGTAACCACAGCGGTGGCCCGGCTGTCGGCGAGGCGGTAGCGTACCTCCTCGGTCCGGAACATCACGTTGGAGGGGATCGGCACGGCCCCCGCCTTGATAGCGCCCAGAAATGCAATCTGGAATGCGGGGACGTTGGGAAGCCTGAGAAGAACCCTCTGGCGCGGCCTAACCCCCAGGCCCCTCAGGGCGTGGGCGAAGCGGCTGGTGAGCTCGCTCATCTCGCCGAAGCTGTATCGGCGGCTCTGCCCAGATGCGCTCTCCCAGACGAGGGCCGGGTGGTCTCGACGGTCTGGGTCGGAGGCGTGCTTGTCCACGCAGTCGGCGGCGATGTTGTAGTTCTCGGGGATGGACCAGCTCCATTCCTCGCACAGCAAACGGTAGTCGTCGAGGCTCCGCAAGGATGGTTTTTCACGCAACGAGTGGGCCGTCATGGGCCAGGCCTCCTCCTTCCGGGTTGGGTGAGTATTATACCTGGGGGGTTTTTGAAGGAAAAGGGGAGCGGCTTGCTGGCCGAGGGCGGACCTCCCTCAAATCCCTATAAGGTAGACCTCACCTCCCCGAATAACGTAGTGCGGTAGCGATTATTAACAACTATTGGTGGTGTAGGGCATAGATAGTCCGGCCTTTGATGTCAAATCTAGCCTTCAAGTTCCGATAAGTTCAATATGGAGCCATCGCTACATCTATCAAGATGTTGTCGGTGGCGGACAATCGCGTGATACCCGCCCAACCGTCGCGCCTCCGGCGCAGGGCAGGGGCAAGGCACGGGATTAACGTGCTCTAGGACTGGAGCAAAGGCGTAGTACTTGAGCGGTTCGACATGATGTTGGGCTCGATCGTAGGATGTTGGTCGAGCGTCGAATGATTGCGGCCTTAATGAGAAATATGAGCGATAAACTTATCAAGGTTTTATTGGTCGAGGAAAACGCGGAAGAGGCCCGCTCGATCCGGGAGATGTTGGATGAAGAAGGTTCGGCTCAATTCGAAGTTCTGCATGCCGGGCGGCTGAGCGAAGCATCGAAATCCCTCGGTAATGGGAATTTCGATGTTGTCCTGCTGAGCGTTTCGCTGCCGGACTCTAGTGGCCTGGGTGCGGTTGCCAAAGTTCATAATGTGGCTCCTGACGTGCCTCTTGTTGTTATGGGTGACCCCGCCGATGAGGAGTTTGCCCTTGAGGCGGTGCGGAATGGGGCGCAGGAGCACCTAATTAGAGGGCAGGGGGACGCCAACTTCCTAAAGCGATCCATCCGGTACGCCATCGAGCGCAAGCAGGCCGACCGTGCTCTCCAGCAATTCCACGTCGAGTTGCAGCAAACGAAGCAGTATATAGAAAGCCTCATCGAAAGCTTTGCAGACGCCATCATTGCGGCGGATTGTGAGGGAAAAGTGGTCCGCTTCAACAAGGGCGCTGAAACTCTATTGGGGTATAGGCGGGATGAAATTATAGGGGGATATGTTGCGGAGCTGTACGAGAGTGAGGAGCGGGCCGAAGAGCTGATGAGCCAGATGCGTCGAAACGGTGATAGCCTGGCTGGATTCGAAACCATGCTTCGGGCGAAGGACGGCAGTCTCATTCCAGTTTCGGCCTCCTCGTCCATCCTCTTCGACCAGAATGGGTGCGAAGTGGGGACGGTCAGTACAAACAAGGATCTGCGGGACAGCAAGGAAATGGATGATAAGCCGGAGGCTCGGGCCCCAGACAATTCCTCGCCCAAGTCCTGCAATCTGGGCCACTTCACCTCAAAGCTGGAGGAGGAGTTTCAACGCGCGGCGCGCTACAACACTCCCTTGTCCCTTATGCTGCTAGAGGTTGACCACATCAAGTCGGTGAAAGACACCCACGGCGAGAAGGGAGGAGAAGCCTGCCTTAAGGCTGTCACTGGCCTCGTTGCCCGGACCGCCCGGCAAATGGACACCGTAGCTCGGTATAAAGGCGAGGAGTTGGTGGTTATCCTGCCCCATACCGATTGCGAGGGTGCCATGATTGTGGCCGAGCGTCTGCGGAAAGAGGTTGAGGCCTTCGATCTCTCCCTTGGTAGCCGTTCGATTCGCCTGACGGTCTCCATCGGGGTTGTCCCGTACACTCCCGGCTCGGACATGAATGCGAAGGATTTGCTCGCGGCGGCTGAGTGTTCCCTGGACGCCGCTAAGCGGGGTGGGCGGAATCGGGTTAGCTTGAGCCAAGATCATTACGTCCAGGGGGACGTGATTGTGGCCAGTCCCTCGATGATGGAGGTTTTCGAGCTCGCTGGAACCCTCGGTCGTGCCGACCGTGCGACGGTGCTTATCACGGGCGAGACGGGGACGGGTAAAGAGCTGGTGGCCCGAGCCATCCACCGCTCGAGCCCCCGGTTCGATCAGCCGCTCGTGGTGGTCAACTGCGGTGCTATCCCGAAGGATCTGATGGAGGCCGAGCTATTGGGCTACGCTAAGGGGGCCTTCACTGGGGCGGTCACGGGCGGCAAGAAGGGCAAGGTGGAGTTGGCTCACAAGGGGACCCTCTTTCTTGATGAGATTTCGGAGCTTCCTGCTGGGGCCCAGACGGTGCTGCTGCGGATACTCGACGGCCAGCCCTTCTACCCTGTGGGTTCCAACCGGGAGGTGCAAGCCGATGTTCGGGTCATTGCGGCGACGAACCGCGATCTAAAGTCGGCCGTCTCGGAAGGCTCCTTCCGGGAGGACCTTTTCTACCGTTTGAACGTGGCCCACATTCATCTGCCGCCGCTTAGGGAGCGGGCCGAGGATATTTTGCCAATGGCCCAGAGTTTCCTCAAGGAGTTCAACCAGGAGTACGGCAAGTCCTTTGAAAGTATCAGCCGGGAGGTGGAGTCTCGTCTGCTTTCCTACCCGTGGAAGGGCAACGTTCGGGAGATGAGGAACGCGATCGAGCGGGTGGTGCTCTACGAGGAGGATTCCGAGGTGAGGGTCGAGCATCTGGCGTTTCTGGAGGCGAGCCGGCCCGACGGGAACGACTCGGCCTCTCGCTTCGCTCTACCCAGCGAGGGCGTTGATATTGAAAACGTCTTCAGGGAGCTCATCGTTCAAGCCCTCGACAGAACCGAATACAACCAGTCAAAGGCCGCCCGCCTGCTGAGCATCTCTCTGCCCACCTTCCGATACCGAATGGAGAAATACGGCCTGAAGAGCTAGGAGTTCGCAAGTAGAGGCCTTTGATCAAATCCTCAAGCTGATTGTGATAAGGTAAAAACCCACCTCCAACCAAAATTGGATCTTTTATGAATTGAGGGGCCTTGCGCCGCCAGCCATATGGCCTTTCCACTTTATTATCAACCAGTTCCAAGGCTGTACTCATGACGGTACGATGATATGGAAGGCAAGGGCCAGGCGTGGCACGAGCCTTGCAAAATTCAGTAGTCGAAAAGCCCAGTCTATCGGGAAAAGGGTGGGTATCTTAGGGGAACCCGCGCCCTTTCGGTAGCAAAATCGCGCAACCGGCTATGGAAGGAGGGACGCCAAGTTGAAGCACCTCAAGATGTTCATGAACGATCAAGATGGAGCGACGGCCACTGAGTATGCCCTCCTGATTGGCCTAATAGCGGCCGTCATCATTCTGACCGTGCAGAGTATTGGTGTAACGTTGAACGGCGTCTTCGGAAACTTTGACAACCAGCTCAGCTCTATGGTTTCGCCATCGAGCTAATCGAAACGATTGGCGCTACGCAGCGCTCGGGGAGAGGCCGGAGGCTCTTCATCCTCCTGGTTTCCGGCCTCTAAATTTTTTCTTCCGAGCAATTACGTGGATATTGAGAACGTCTTTAAGAAACTCCTTCAATAAACACTTGCCAACTCCCTTTTATCATGGTATATAGATAGTAGGTTCGCGTTCATGCCCACGGGCCCAGGGCAGGGAGCCCTGTGGTGGGCGTCTTCTCTCTAAATCGTATCCTACGAGAAAGCATGGCGGTGATCTGCCTCGCAGGGGCCGCATTCGCCGTTGTCAGCCTCGCCTCCTACCATCCGGGCGACCCTTCGCTCAACACCGCCTGGGGAGGGCTGGAGCTTACGCCTTTGGTCTGGCGTAATCAGGGCGGACGGGTTGGAGCCTACCTGGCCGACGCCCTCGCCCAGACATTCGGGGTAGGCGCCTTTGTCCTGCCCCTCTTGCTCGCGGCCTGTGCTGTCAAGCTCTTTCGCCGCACGCAGCCCGCCCGGCTCCAATGGACGCTGCTGGGAGGGGCGGGCCTGCTCGCGGCCGGCACGGCGCTGCTTAATCTATATCTGACCTCGGACCCATACTTTGACGACCTCATGGCGGGCGTGCCCGCCGGAGGGGCCGTAGGCTATGCCGTTGCCCACGGCCTCTCCAGCATTCTCAATACCGCGGGGGCGACCATCGTAGCCGGCTCTATGCTCGTAATTGCTTTCCTTCTGGTGACCCAAGCGACCGTCTCGGGAATTGCCATGACGACGCTGTCTGGACTGAAGAGCCTCTGGAGCCTCATGGTCGCCTCCGCGAAAAAAGTGAAGCTCCCCCGTTGGAGTTGGAAAACCAGGGCCGCCCGCCCAGAGGTCACCCTGTCGGAGCCGCGGCGCCAACGACTCTGGGGCCGCTCCGCCGACGTCGAGGCTGAGGAGGACGCCGTCGTTGCGGGGATCGAGCCGCAGGTTATCTACCTTGACGAAAAAGAGCTCGGTTTGAGCGATCCGAGCGGCAGGACAAAAGCGAGAGAGCCGCGACAGCCCTCCCTGGATTTCTCCCGAAGCCCTCGGGCCTGGAAGTTTCCACCCCTGTCCCTCCTGGACGAGCCTCCGGCAATTGAGGTGGAACAAATCCAAGAGGACCTGCTAAAGCGTGCCGAGATTCTGGAGATGAAGCTTAGGGACTTTGGGGTGGAGGGTCGGGTGACCCAGGTATTGCCGGGCCCAGTCGTCACCATGTACGAGTTCGAACCGGCCAGCGGGGTCAAAGTGAGTAAAATTATAAACCTGACCGACGATCTGGCCCTTGTGATGAGGGCCGTGAGTGTGCGCATCGTGGCCCCCGTGCCGGGCAAGGCGGTCGTCGGTATTGAAATTCCCAACGTGGCGCGGGAGCCGGTGGTCTTAAGGGACGTTCTCGCCTCACGAAAGTTCCGCGAGCACCCCTCACCCTTGGCCGTAGCCCTGGGCAAGGACATCCTGGGCAACCCGGCTGTGACGGACCTGGCCGCCATCCCCCACCTGCTAATCGCCGGGGCCACGGGCAGCGGCAAGAGCGTCGGGCTCAACGGGGTAATAACGAGCCTGCTCTACCGGGCGCGGCCCGACGAGGTCAAGTTCGTCCTTATCGACCCGAAGCGGCTGGAGCTTTCGGCCTACGATGGCATCCCTCATCTACTTGCCCCGGTGGTGACCGACCCCAAGCAGGCCGCCCGGGTGCTGCGCAACATAGTCCACGAGATGGAGCGCCGTTACAAGCTGTTGGCGACCCACCGGGTCCGCAGCATCGAGCGCTATAACCAGTTCGTCGAGGAGGGCCGAGTGGCCCCGGAGACGGAGGGCGACGGGGCTCGGGAGGCCGACGCCCCGGCCGAAGAGCCTCCAGAGAAGCTCCCCTACATAGTCGTAGTGATCGACGAGCTGGCCGACCTCATGATGGTCTCCTCCCGCGAGGTGGAAGACAGCCTAACCCGACTCGCCCAGATGGCCCGGGCCGCTGGCATCCACCTCCTGTTGGCCACCCAGCGGCCGAGCGTGGATGTGCTGACCGGCATCATCAAAGCCAACTTCCCCTCGCGCATCGCCTACAAGGTCTCCAGCAAGACCGACAGCCGAACAATCATTGACCGCAACGGCGCCGAGCTGCTGCTCGGCAAGGGCGACCTCCTCTTTCTCCCGCCCGGGACGAGCAAGGTGACCCGCATCCACGGTGCCTACATCTCGGAGGATGAGGTCCAGCGGGTGGCCGAGATGCTCAAGAAGCAGGCCCAACCCGTCTACGACGATACACTCCTCACCCCCGCTATCGAGGATGAAGGTGGCGAGTCCGAAGACGACTGGGAGCTGGACGAGAAGTACGAGGAAGCCGTGGCCATGGTGGCGAAGACGGGCCAGGCCTCGATCAGCATGATTCAGCGTCGGATGCGGGTCGGCTATAACCGGGCCGCGCGGATGATCGATATCATGGAGCGCGAGGGCATCGTCGGGCCCACCGACGGGGTGAAGCCCCGAGAAGTCCTCGTCCGCTCCGCTCCGCCGCCCGCCTGAGCCCTACCTACTCTCCTCAAGGCCCAAAGAGCCTCCCCGCCTCCTAACCCCTTCGGGCAGGGAGCACCCACCCCCGGAATATCCCCGCCTTTATGATGTTGATAAAGGATATGAGATTCGAATCAATAAAGACCTGGGCGGGCTGAGAACCGATGACTAAGACGGTGTTATGGATAGCGTGTTGCATCGTCGGCCTTGGAGCTGCGGGGTGGACCGGCGATCCCAACTGGCTCTTTCTCGTCCTTTATGGACTTGTCATGGTTTTCATCTCTCCCTTGGCCACATCCGAGCAGGAATTCTTTCTGGGCGCACGCCCCGGCCGGTCGGTAGGGTTCTGGCCCTTGGCGTCAAGTGCGCTGATTACGTGGATTTTCGCTAAAAGCATCACGAACGCGGCCAACCTCGGCCATGCCTTCGGCATCGTGGGAGGTATCGCCTACGCCACCTATTACCTGAGCTTCATGGTCGCCGGCGTCATCATCTACCGGATCCGTACGACGACGGGCCACGGGTCGCTGGCCTCGTTTCTGACGGAGCGCTTCGGCCCCGGGGCGGCGGTGGCCTTCACCCTGGCGATTGTGATTCGCCTCTACAACGAGGTATGGAGCAACACCGCCGTCGTCGCCTCCTACTTTGGCCCTGCCGGGAGCTACGCCTACATACTGGCGGCCGTGGTCATTACGGCCTTCACGCTATCCTACAGCCTGAAAGGGGGGCTTCGGAGCTCCATCGCTACAGACATCGTCCAGCTTCTTCTTGCGTCGGCCCTCCTCGTTTTTATCCTCTCGAAAGTGCTTCCATCCTCGGGCGGCCTCTCTAAGATGCTCACCGTTGGCGAATTTACCCTAACCGGGGGCGTGGACCTGATTCTGGTGGCCCTCCTCCAGAGCCTCTCTTACCCTTTCCATGACCCGGTCCTTACAGACAGGGCCTTCATTTCCAAGCCGAAGACCATGAGGCGGGCCTTTTTCGCCGCGGGCATCGCGGGGATGGGCTTCATCGTTCTCTTTAGCCTCGTTGGGGTTTTCGCAAAAATCAAGGGGCTCGCAGGGCCGAGCACCCTCTCTACGGCTCAGTTCTTCGGCCTGCCCATGCTCATCATTTTCAACGTCATCATGTTGACCTCCGCCGGCTCCACTCTCGATAGCACTTTCTCGTCTATTAGCCGCCTGGCGGCGAAAGACATCGGCCCGTTGGCACGCTTCTCTAACAACCCTTGGCTCAGGCGAGCCAAAGCCCGCCTCGAAGGGGCCTCTCCGGTCACGGTTGGTCAAGCCGCGATGGTCGTCATCGCCCTCCTGGGCAACCTGCCCCTTATAGCGAACCCCTCCATTTTGAAGGCCACCACCATCAGCGGGACGATGGTCATGGGGCTGGCCCCAATATTCTGCTTCTGGTGGGTCAAGGGAGCGGGACGGCTCTCGTTCCACCTCGCTTTCTGGACGGGGCTGGCCCTGGGGCTCGTGGCGGCCCTGGGGCGTTATCCCCAATCCCTGGCGATCGGCCTTGGGAAGTACGGGGGATTGCTCTCGATCAACCTCTTCGGCCTTCTGCTGTGTACGAGCCTCTTCTTCCTGCCCATACTTGTAAGGAACGGACGCCGATTCCTACCCTCTTCGGCTCAACCTATAAAAATAGAACGAAAAGCAAGGTCGGCTTAAAATCCACCGGACGGTCCGGCAGGCGGGAACACGGAGCGGAGAGGAAAGAACCATGGAGCCCTGTAGAGACAGGGCTTATCCCTGTCCTCGGACCGCCATAAAGACTGTCCCTACAAGGGGCGACCCCGAGTACCCTTTATATTTATTTGCCTAAGTCCGGCTGAAGCCCGCAACACCGAAAACGGAAGCGCTAGCGACTATGCCCACTAACATTGCACCTATTACCACAATCCA
>JADFOP010000018.1:3166-35966 GCA_022562795.1 Nitrospinota bacterium | reverse complement strand
CCAAGACCGACCTGAACCGGCTGCGCCAGGAAGTCGGGATGGTGTTCCAGCACTTCAATCTGTTCCCCCATCGATGGGATGCCCCGGAGATTCTTCCACGACTCAAGATGTATGATGGTCCGTTAGTCCAGGCCGTTCGGGAGAAACCGAGTGAGTTTGTTCGTGACGGATTTCGACTGTGCAAAATCCTTGAAAAACGCACTAAGGCCGCTGAAATCGTCTTAACATGGCATCCTCTCCTTATTGTATTGAACGCGAAACATGCAAACCGCAGTTGAAGACTCAGGAACCGAATCCGCTACGACGGTTGACGCGTTGGGTTTCTCTCCGTCGGCTGAAATCGTGGCGGCTTCGCCAGACGTCCCCATCACCGTCATCGAGGCGCGCTCCGGGTGGCGGTTACTTGATCTGAAAGAACTCTACGCCTATCGCGACCTGTTCCGCTTCCTCATCTGGCGAAGCATCAAGGTCCGCTACGCGCAGTCGGCCATCGGCATCGGCTGGGCCATTATTCAGCCGCTGTTTTCGATGATCGAGTTCGTCGCGGAACGATTCCTGGCCGAAGTTCGCGAGCTGGATGTCATCGGCGGCGGTGAGCGCCAGCATCTGGTGGCCGAACTAACGCCGAACTGGGCGTCGATCACGATGAGCAGCGACCCACCCGGGGCCGAGGTGCTGGTGGGGGGTTCGCGCCCGGCGGATATGCCACGCGGATACTTCTACACACCGACTGTAGTGGCGAATGTCACCCCCACGATGCGCCTGCACACCGAGGAGATTTTCGGGCCCGTCTTAACCCTATTTCGCGCCAGGGATTTCGACGAAGCCCTGGAGCTCGCCAACGCCAGCCCATACAGGCTCACAGGAGGGGTCTACTCGAGAGACCCGGCCCACCTGGAGGCGGCCCGCCGCTCGTTCAGGGTCGGCAACCTCTACATCAACCGCCCCATCACCGGGGCCCTCGTGGGCCGCCAGCCCTTCGGCGGCTTCGGCATGAGCGGGGTCGGAAGCAAGGCCGGCGGGCCCGACTACCTCCTCCAGTTCCTGGAGCCCGTCACCATCTCCGAGAACACCATCCGCCGGGGCTTCGCTCCGACCCCTCAGCCGGAGGATTCCGCATCTGGACGGCTTAGAGACGTCTAAGCCTCCTGGCTTTGCCGGGGCGCCTCCGGTGTGGTATATGGTGTCTCTTATTTATATAAGGATAGACCTATGCCTGACACCCGCCCTCTCCAGCCCGCCAAGCGGCTCGCCGTCATCGGCCTCGACTGCGCCGAGCCATCGCTCGTCTTCGAGTCGTTGCGGGACGAGCTGCCCACCCTTCGCCGGCTCGCCCAGGAGGGCTGGTCGAGCCGTATGCGCTCCACCGATCCGCCCATCACCGTACCGGCCTGGACCGCCATGCTCACGAGCCTATCGCCGGGGGAGCTCGGCTTCTACGGCTTTAGAATCCGGGCCGACTACTCCTACGACCAGCTGACCACCGCTTCTTCGAAAGCGGTCACCGCCCCTCGGGTCTGGGACATCGCCTCCCAGGCAGGCAGGCGGGTCATCGTCCTCAGCGTCCCCCAGACCTACCCCCCTACGGCTGTAAACGGCGAGCTGGTCTCCTGCTTCCTGACGCCCAGCCGGGAGTCCGAGTTCACCTATCCGGCCTCTCTCAAAGAAGAGCTGGAGCGGGTCGCCGGCCCCCACATTATGGATGTTGAGGACTTTCGGACCGACGACAAGGACGGCCTGCTCCAGCGGATTTACGCCATGGGCCGTCAGCGCTTCGATCAGGCCCGGCACCTGGTTACAACCCGTCCGTGGGACTTTTTCATGATGGTGGAGATGGGGCTCGATAGGCTCCACCACGGCTTCTGGAAATACTTCGACCCGGCCCATCCCAAGCACGAGCCCGGCCACCGCCTGGCCCGCGCGATCCCCGACTACTACCGCTTCCTCGACGAGCAGATCGCAGAGTTGATGGCCTGCTTCGACGACGAGACCGCCGTCGTCGTCTGCTCGGACCACGGGGCCCAGGCGATGCTCGGCGGCATCTGCATAAACGGGTGGCTCCAGCGCGAGGGCTACCTGACGATCAAGGGGGATCACCCTCCCGGGACCCCCTTGAGCCATGAGATGGTCGAGTGGTCTAAGACGACCGCCTGGGGCTACGGTGGATACTACGGGAGGCTCTGCCTCAATGTGAAGGGGCGCGAGCCGGAGGGCGTCGTCGCCCCGGCCGCCTACGAGGTCGTCCGCTCGGAGCTCAAGGCCAGGCTGGAGGCCCTGGGCGACGAGCGGGGCCGCCCCATCCATACCCGCGTCCACCGCCCCGAGGAGGTCTTCGATACGGTGCGGGGCATCCCCCCGGACCTCTTCGTCTACTTCGGCGACCTGGCTTGGCGCTCCATCGGGACGTTGGGCTGGGGCGAGATACACCGGTTCGAGAACGACACCGGCCCCGACGACGCCAACCACGCCACCCACGGGCTCTTCATCATGCGCCACCCCAAGGGAGAGCCGGTCGGGGAGTCGGAGGAGATGAGCTACCTCGACGTCGCGCCCACCCTCCTGGCTCTCATGGGCCTGCCCGCGCCAGCCCACATGCGCGGCCGGGTGCTACCTTGAGCGGACAGCCATCCCGGGTAGTTCCGCCTTAGGTCCGCCTCAGGCGGAACCCCGACGCCTTAAAATCAGCGGACAGTCCGTCGCAGGCGAAACTCAGGCGAAACCCAGACATCAATATTAGCTGGACAACCATAAAGGCTGTCCATATAATGATAGCGGCCCCGTAGGGACACGCCTCATACGGGCCTCACGCGGGATTATCCCTTTACGCAGCGCAGGAGGGAACGATGGGAATTTCAAGGGGGTATTTGACTGCCTGTGCCGCGCTGGCCATCGCGCTTGCGCTGGCCGCAGGCGTCTTCGCCGCCGAGACCAAAGGGACGATCAAGCTTAGCTGCGAGGAGGGGAAGCTGCTGAGCCTCGAGGCGCGGGAAGCCCTGGCCCCGGACGTCTTTAGGGCCCTCGAGGAGAAGTGCGGGCTTCTGCTTAAGGGCGGGGAGAACATCCCCTATGAGCCCGTGACGGCCACCTACGAGAAGGTTACGCTGGAGGAGGTCATCGAGTCCCTCATCCGCCTTACGGGTCTTCCGAGCACCCTGCTTGCCAAGGTCTCCTCGGGAGCGCTCAAGCTGGCGGTCCTCGCCACCGGGACGCCGCAGCCCAGGAAGCGTAAGGCCACCGTGTCGAGAGAAAGGCGGAAGAAGAGGGATAAGGACCGCGACGAAGATAGTGACGATGAAGACGTGTCGGAGGAGGCCCTGGAGGCCGCCCAACGGAGGTTCCTGCTGGCCAAGACGGACGCCGAGCGGCAGGCCATCCTGGAGGAGATTAGGGAGCTCGACGAGGACGAGGCCGAGGACCTGGAGGATTTGGATGAGGAGGACATGGCCGAGGAACGAGAGGAGGCAGAGCTGGAGCAGGCCCGCCAGGATTTCCTTTTAGCGACGACGGAGGCAGAGCGGCAGCGGGCCCTCTCGATTCTGAAGAGGCTCGACGAGGACGAGGCCGAGGATCTCATGGAGATGGACGCCGAGGAGCTTGCCGAGGAGCGCAAGGACGCGACTGTGAACGCGGCCGTCACGAGGTATCACTTGGCCAAGACGACTGAGGAGCGCCAGATGGCTCTAGAAGAGGTCAAAAAGATCGACCCCGACGAGGCCGAAGACCTCGTCGATGATTAGCTCACCGAGGCCGCCGACCCCACCGTCCGCGGCAGCAGGCGCTCGAATTCTTCCCTTTACCCATAAAAACCCCAAATAATCCCAAAAAACCCCATAAAAATAACCGCGATTATATACTTGACAAAGGGTTCCCATTCACCTATTGTATCTCTTAGGAGGCTTGGAGCGATGGTCTTTATCCTCGATAGCCTTGCGAATCTTCTTGACGACTCGCTTGGGAAAGACCCGCCCCATGATTTCCTCCGTGGTCTGGTCGGTGGCTTTTTTCTTCTTCTTTTTCTTGCTCATTAAGGGAGCCTCACGATGTTAGAGATAAACCTAATAGAGCTAATCGAAAAATACAACGACGAGGATGAGTGCCGCGCCATCCTAGAGGAATTACGCTGGCCCGACGGCGTAGGGTGTCCACGATGCGAGTCAAAAAGCATCTCCCGAATCGAGAAGTATAAGAGGTTCGATTGCAACTCATGTCGCTACCAGTTCACCGTAACGGCAGGAACCATCTTCCACGATAGCCACCTTCCACTTTCTAAGTGGTTCGTCACCATCTATCTGATGTTGGAGTCCAAAAAGGGTGTCTCTGCCAATCAAATCAAGCGAACCATTGGGGTCTCGTATAAGACCGCTTGGTATCTCTGCCACCGCATCCGTAATGCCATGACCGAGACCGATCCGCCGAAATTGAGCGGAAAGGTAGAGGTTGACGAAACGTGGGTGGGCGGCAAAAAGAAGGGTGTAGGCCATGGCTACAGGGGGAATAAAAGTATCGTTGTTGGAGTCGTCCAGCGTGGTGGTAAGACTCGCCTCCAGGTCGTTCATGGACTCGATAGAAAAACCCTGCATGAGTTCATTAAGAAGCACACCGAGGATAAGACCGAGACCATCTACACCGACGACTGGCCTTCTTATAGGGGCATAGGGGACCATGACACTCAGCATAAGACCGTTACCCACCGCAAGGGTGAATACGTTGTGAAAGATGCCCACACCAATACCATCGAAAACGTCTGGAGCCTCTTGAAGCGGTCCATAACGGGCACCTACCATAAACTCAGCGCAAAGCATCTTGACGCCTACCTCGATGAGCTTGAATGGCGGTTCAACAACCGAGACAATCCATATCTCTTTCGGGATACGCTTCGTAAGCTCATTGGCTCAGAGGCTCTTTCTTACCAGAGCTTAGTCCGTTGATAAGTTTTCCCAAAGTATAGGGTATTAGAAACGAGCTTCTAAATTCCAAACCACTTTTTTACGGTTCTGCGGTCAAAAACCTCAACAAGCACCATCCTTTTTTGCCCATCCATCTCTTTTTTAATTTGTTTAAATGTCCACCTGGGCCATTTTGTTGGTAGGGCTTTGCCATGTTGTCGGTACATATATTCAGAAGAGAGATATTTGTTCACTTCGTAAGCCACCAAATCCGCTACCTGGAGAGGGAGAACCTCTCTAGAAGATGCGCCCACGGTCAATGTTCCAAGTCTTTCCCTAAATCCAGGTGGGCCTTCATTTCTGGCTCGCTCCCAAAATTCCGTTGCTTTGCCCATAAAACCAGGTTCGCCCTCGACGGTCATTTCCACCTTTTCTTCGGGTCCCAGATGGTCGGCGCAAATCATCAGACCGCCGATGTTTGCAAAGAAGCAAGGGAAATATGGGTCAACCAATTTTTCCTTGTGTTCAGCCTTAAGGCTATCAAAAACCTCTATCGGCATTGTGGCTCCCATATAGCCTTCACAATGTCTGTCCATTATCTTGATAGCATGTCCCAAAAAGCTCCGCCTTTTGCTTTCGTCCCATCCTTCATATTCCCCCCTGCAATGGGCCAAATACTTCATGTGAAGTTCTGTAACATCGAAACTGTCAAGCATAGCTGACCATTCAGGTTCAAATTGCTCCCATTGCTCCAAAGAAGAAACGACGCCGCCAATAGTAACCATTACATCATTGGGATTGTCGGATTTTCCGCTGGCATCACAATAGGCACGCAACATCACCATCAGTTTGTGTTCTCCTCGACTCAAAAACCTAAGAGCGCGGACAGGTGTCCTTCTAATCATCTCGCGCCCCCAATCCTACCACGACGCCCCACTCCTTCGTCAAGTATATATACGCCAAAATAACCATTGATAAATTTTTCATGGGGGGTTTCTTTTTCAGTAATGATTTGATATATTTAGAAGCTCTTTGCTGAGACAGGGTTTATCCATGTCTGTTAAGGAAGGCGGCCAGGGCCTTTTAATGACTGGGCTGTCCCCATATAGGCTTGGGGGTACGGTATGGGACGAGTGAGTAAGAAGACTCTCCCACGGGCGCGTCTCCCGGTCCGCGGCGCTCTTAGCGCGTGGTCCCGCCCTTTAGCGTGGGCAGCCGTAGCCCTCCTCGTCGTCGGGTGCAGTCGGTGGCCGTTGCCCTGGCGGTCGGGGCCCGACAATTCGCTGTACGCGCTGCTCGCGGCAAACGCACCGGGCGAGATTACGGCTCCAATTCCTCGGTCATACTACCCCGATCTTCTGAGACCTCCCGCACCGGCGTTTGAATCGTCCAGGCCCCTCGTCCCCAGTTCATTCTACCCCGATCTGCTGAGGCCTCCGCTGCCTGACTTCGGGCCGTCGACGGCCGCCTATTCCGGCCCTCCTGCCGCATCGTTCGCTGAGGCCCGGCCCGCCTACGATCCTTCGAGGCTGGCCACCTATTCCTCGATGAGCGTCGACCCGCACGCCGGGGCTATCGTCTTGGCCAACCAGCCCTCCTCCTCCCTGGGCAAGGTGGTGTTGAACTTCGACGAGGCGGACCTCCGCAGCGTCATCCGGGTGGTGGGGGATCTCGTAGGCATTAATTACGTTTTAGATCCGGCCGTCGGCGGGACCGTCACCATTCAGACGGCGGGCAAGATTTCCATAAGCGAGCTGCTGCCGACGCTGGAGCAGATTCTCGCCGTAAACGGCTTCACGATGGTCCAGGTGGGCGACCTCTACCGCGTGGTCCCCGTGGCCCAGGCGCGTCAGCTTCCAATCGCCACCCGCATGGGCAGCCGGGCGTTTCCCGTTCCGGCCGAGGATCGCTTCATTATTCAGGTTATACCAGTCCGGTTCATCCCGGCGGGCACAATGCAGGAGGTCGTAAAGCCGGTCATCTCTGAGGCGGCCGCCATGATTCCCATCAAGGGCACCAACAGCTTCATCCTCGTAGATTCGGCCCGAAACGTCAAAAAGGTGCTTCGGTTGGTTGAGATGCTCGACACCGACGCCTTCGACCGCATCCAGACCAAACTCTACTCGTTGGATTATGTCGACCCCGAGACCCTGGCCGCTGAGCTCCGAATGATGTTCGTAGCCCTCGGCTACGGCGACGACGCGTCGGCGACCCTGGAGTTCATCCCTGTCCCGCGCCTCAACGCGCTTCTCGTCGTCAACGGGCTGCCCGACCTCGCTTCGGCCATCGATCTATGGACCTCCCGGCTCGACCAGCCCACCCTGCGGGCCGAGGAGCAGACTTTCGTCTATTACGTCCAGTACGGGACGGCTGAGAACATCGTCGGCATCCTCCAGGGCCTATTTCCTTCGGAGAGCGGGGGCGTCCCTGCTAGGCCGCAGCCATCCACTCCCAGGCCAACTTCCGAGTTCGAAAGAAGCGAGAGCAGGGCTCCGAGCGGCTCTCCGCTTGAGCGCATAGCCCAACTCGAGACGGCGGGCGAAAAAAAAGCTGAGGCCCCGCCGCCGGCCGCCGCCACGTCGCCGCGCGCCTCCCC
Organism: Nitrospinota bacterium; assembly: GCA_022562795.1. GTDB lineage: Bacteria > JADFOP01 > JADFOP01 > JADFOP01 > JADFOP01 > JADFOP01. The sequence goes on along the minus strand of JADFOP010000018.1, from coordinate 28,484 downwards.
GTCGCTCAGGGTGGCCGAGCGGGTCGTCTCCGACGCCACCTCTGAGGAGATTTCCCTCTTCGTCGTCGCCGATACGGAGTCCAACGCCATAGTTTTGCGAACAAAGCCGGTCAACTACCCTGACGTCCTGGCGGTCATCAAGAAGCTCGACCGAAAGCCCAAGCAGGTCATCATCGAGACCCTCATCGCGGAGGTCACCCTGACCGGCGACTTCGAGTTCGGCCTCGAGTACGCCTTCCGAGGATCAAAGGTTAGGTCAGGGGGGCTACCAATCGCCAGCGCTGCCCAACTGGGCTCCCCTGTGGCGACTCCCGCCATTCCTACGAGCACAGCGGTTACAGACCTTGGGGGGCTGTCTCTCTTTGTCACCAACCCCGAACGGTTCATCGCCACCTTGGATATGCTAGCCTCGGAGGGCAATCTGAACATCGTATCGAGCCCGAGCATCCTCACCTCCGAGAACAAGGAGGCGGAGATAAACGTGGTGACGGAGGTGCCCATTCCCAAGACCACAACCGACCCCAACACCGATATCACCAACCAGCTTCGAGTTCAAAAAGGTGGGGGTGAAGCTCAAGATTACGCCGAAAATCAACGAGAACGGCTATGTGACGCTGGATATCGAGGAGGAGCTGAGCGAAATCGGCGAGATTTTTGTAACGGAAGATGGTAATAGGGAAATCAGCTTCCTCACCCGCAGTGCGAAAACCAGCGTCGTGGTAAAAGACAACCAGACCCTCATCATCGGCGGGCTCATCTCTGAGACCGGGAGAGAAACGCTGACCGGCATCCCCATCCTGAACCGCATTCCCATACTTAAGCGCATCTTCGGCCGCACCGTCATAACGAAGGAAAAGACCGAGCTCATCGTCATGGTGACCCCCCGGGTGGTCTTCGACGAAGCCGACGCCCGCGCCGTCACCGATCTGTACAACGAGCGGCTCCAAAGCATCCAAAAGCTCCTCAAAAAACATAAGGCTGGCCGTCGTTAGGCCCGCCCGCCTTCCCCTTCCCGTTGCAAACCCCGGCGCGCATCTGCTACAATAAGGCGTAGCTATAAGCTCACACAGGGGGGATGGTTACATGGCCGGGAGCCCGTTCAATGCGCTCCGCCTGGGCGAACTTCTCATCAAAAAGGGGCTGATCTCCGCCGAGGAGCTCGAGCGGGCCCTCAAAGAGCAGCGGGTTGTGGAGCAGCCCCTGGGCCGCACATTGGTGGTGATGGGCTTTCTCACGGAAATCCAACTCCTCACTGCCCTGGCCCAGCATTTCGGGGTCCCTTTCCTGCCGGACGGTCTCTATCCCGACAAGCCCTTGGAAGGTGTTGCCTTTCCTGTCAAGTACATGAAGGAGTATGGCTTCGCCCCCCTCAAGGCTGAAGACAATACCCTCACGATCGTCATGGCTGACCCCTCCAACACGTCAATTATCAATGAGTTGAAGACCGCCATCGGATACAAGAAGATCGAGGTCTACCTCGGTGCGGAGAGCGATATCGCCGCTGCCATCGATCGCTATTACGGTGAGGGCTCGACGACAATCGGCGATATTGTCGAAAGCGTGCCCATCGAAGGCGAAGAGTGGGACCTGCTCGAGGACGACCATGACATCAGCCACCTGAGAGACATGGCCCTTGAGGCCCCCGTCATCCGGATCGTCAACCTCCTCATCTCCCAGGCAATCGAGCGGGGCGCCAGCGACGTTCACATCGAGCCCTTCGAAGGGGTTCTCAAGGTCCGCTACCGCATCGATGGCATCCTCCACGACGTGGAGAGCCCCCCCAAGCGGCTCCAGGACGCTATCATCTCTAGAGTCAAGATTATGAGCAAGCTCAACATCGCCGAGCGGCGTCTGCCTCAGGACGGTCGGATCAAGCTCAAGGTCACCGGTCGAGATATTGACCTGCGGGTCTCGACGATCCCAACCCTGAGCGGCGAGAGCGTGGTCATGCGAATCCTCGACAGCGCCACTCTGGTCCTGAGCCTGGAGAAACTCGGGTTCTCGCCCGGAATTCTGCGGCAGTTCGAGTCTCTCGTCCGCCGGCCTTACGGCATCGTCTTGGTCACCGGGCCTACGGGCAGCGGTAAAACAACCACTCTCTATGCCGCACTGGATAAAATCAACTCCCCGGACAAGAAGATCATCACCATCGAAGACCCTGTCGAGTACAACCTGAGGGGGATCAACCAGATTCAGGTCAAGCCTGCCATTGGGCTCACCTTCGCAAACGGGCTACGCTCCATCGTTCGCCAGGACCCGGACATCATCATGATCGGTGAGATTCGCGACCCCGAGACGGCCGAGATAGCCATCCAGTCGGCCTTGACGGGCCACCTGGTTTTCTCAACCATTCACACCAACGACGCAGCAGGGGGGATCACCCGACTCTTAGATATGGGGATGGAAAATTACCTGCTGGCTTCCTCAATTATGGGCATCCTTGCCCAGCGGCTGGTTCGGCTCAACTGCCAGAGCTGCAAGAGGGGAGAGCAGACCTCTCCGGAATTGCTCCAGGAGGCCGGATTGCCGGCTACAGAGCCCTTCGTGGCTTACGAAGGAACAGGTTGCGAGGCGTGCGGCCAAACGGGCTACCGGGGCCGCATCGGAATATTCGAGCTCCTCCCCATAGACGAGGACATCCGGGTCCCGATTCTGGAGAAAACCTCATCGACCATTATCAAACAACAAGCGGTCTCCAAGGGCATGGTGACCCTCCGGGGCGATGGGCTCGAAAAAGTCCGGGCGGGGCTAACGAGTATCGCCGAGGTCCTGCGGGTCACGCAGGACGAAGAAGCCACCATGGTCGGCGCTTGAGACCTGCCCCCGGCCTGCCGGACTACGAGTAGCACATGCCACAATACACCTACAAGGTCGTTGACCAGGCGGGAAGCGTTGTCGAAGGCACGATGGAGGGGAGAGACCGCCGCGCCGTCATAGATCATCTCCAATCCATGGATTACCTGCCAATTGCGGTGACCGAAAGCATCGACGACGAGGCTGCCGACCAGGGACTGGAAGTCAGCCAGATCATCCATCGAGTCACCCGCACCGACGTTTTGACCTTTACCCGGCACATGGCAACCCTCTTTAACTCCGGACTTGAAATAGACCGAGTCCTCCAGATTATCATCCCCTTGACCAGGAAGGCCCGTATGCGAGCCGTGGTCGAGGACCTCCTGGCGCGGATGCAGGAGGGCTCTACTCTCTCCAATGCCCTTGGACGCCACCCCAAGGTCTTTGGTAATCTCTACGCCAGCATGGTCCATGCCGGAGAGGCGAGCGGGGCTCTGGGCCCCATCCTCCAGCGACTGGCGGATTTCATGGAAGTCGCCCACGCTACCCGGTCTCAAGTCATCTCACAGCTGGTCTACCCCACTATTCTTACCGTGGCCGGCGGCGCGGCCGTCATGGTCCTGCTGATCTTCGTCATCCCTCGATTTACGGAAATATTTTCTGATCTCGGCCAGGCGCTACCCCTTTCAACACAGATTCTTCTGGCTTTTAGCGGCTTCTTCCTAAAGGCCTGGTGGGCTTTGCTCGGTGGAATTATCGGGGCCTGGGTGATCTTTCGCCGCGTAATTAAGCGGACCGAAGGCCGACGCTTGTGGGACCGTTTCAAGCTGCGTCTGCCTATTGTGGGAGAGCTCATTAAAAAGATTGATGTCGGGCGCTTTACCCGCACCTTGGGAACCCTACTGACCAGCGGTGTCCCTATTCTAGAGGCTATGAGCATCGTCGAGGAGACGATGACGAACCAAGTGTTGGCCGACTTGGTGGGCGACCTAACCGAGGCCGTCCGCGCCGGTCGTCCGCTTGCTTTACCCCTCCGGGCTTCAGTGAACTTTCCACCGCTGGCCACCCAGATGATTGCCATCGGCGAGGAATCGGGCCGATTGGAGGAGATGCTGCTTCAGGTAGCCGACATCTTCGACGCGGATGTCCAGACGACCGTCCGGAGGTTGACAGCCCTCGTCGAGCCGGTCATTATCCTGGTTATGGGGGTTGTGGTGGGATTCATTGTGCTTTCGATCCTCATGGCCATCTTCAGCATCACCGCCGTCCCCATCTGAGGGAGAACCAAACCCATGCACCGATTGGCGGATGAACGAGGATTCACGCTTATTGAAATTCTAGTCGTGGTGGTGATTATCGCCATCCTGGCGGCGTTGGTTGGCCCCCGGCTTTTTGGTAAGGTCGGCGAGGCCAAACGGAAAGCCGCATCGGCGCAGATCGAGCTCTTTCGACAGGCCCTCGACACCTACCGGCTCGATGTGGGCCGTTATCCATCGACCGCAGAGGGTCTTGAGGCGCTGAATGAACAACCATCGGGACTCGATTCATGGGTTGGTCCCTACTTGGTCAAGGCCGTCCCAAAGGACCCATGGGGCAATGCATACAAATACCGCTCTCCAGGTGAGAACGGCGACATGGACCTCATCTCCTATGGAGCCGACGGAGCCCCAGGTGGAGACGGAGAGAACAAAGATATTGTCTCCTGGGAGAACCTCTAGGGGGGCGCTGAGCGACGAGAAGGGGTTCTCCCTACTGGAGCTCATCGTCGTCCTGCTCATTATCGGCGTGGTTGCGGCCCTATCTGTGCCTGCTATCCACCGAGGGTGGATTAACCTCCAGTGCAAGCGGGCCGCCACGAGTATGGCCAGCTTACTCCGCTACGCCCACCAGCAGGCCATCCTTACCAAAAAGATTCAGATCGTGCGGATTGACCTCGACGGCCATTTCACCCGGCTCTTGCGGGTCGAGCCCAAGGGTTCCGAGATCGAGGAAGGGGTGCCTCCTCCCCCCCCGAGGGCTCTGATCACTATCCAATTCCCCTCGACGGTTCGGCCGCGTCTGATCGATCGCCAGGGAGCGGTCGTCATCGACTCTGGCAAACGGGACCTGCTCTTTTACCCCACCGGCTATTCCACAGGTGAGGCCATCGAACTCGTCAACACCCTCGGCACCGTATACCGGATTGTCGTAGACCCGGTAACGGGCACCCCAACCATCTCTCGGGAGGTTTCGTGATGCGCGGTGGCGATGCGGGCTTCACCCTCATGGAGGTCCTCGTGGCCATCAGCATTCTTGGGATGAGCCTCGTCCTTATTTTCTCCATCTTTTCCCAGGGGCTGATGGCCCTCCACGTGGACCGGGCCTACTCGAAGGCGGTCATCCTCGCCAAGAGCAAGATGAACGAGGTTGACCTACTCGAGGAGCTTGTAGAGGGAGAAGAGGAGGGCGAATACACCGACGGGTACAGATGGAGTCGGAAGGTCGTCGATACATCACAGCAGCGCGAGACGCTCCGAGAGCGAAAGACACGACTCTTCCACATTAAGGTGATTGTCTCCTGGGAGAACGGGCCGCGGCGAAGGCGGGTGGCCCTTGAGACCCTGCGGCTTGGATTCCTCCCCGAGCAAAGGAGAGTGGGCCTGTGAGAGCCCGTCTATTCAGAGTCCTTCGCAGCCAGGGTGGTTTTACGTTGCTCGAGCTCGTCATTGCCATGGCCATACTCGGCCTCATTGTAGCCATCTTGGGTGCGGCGCTCCGAATCAGCCAAAATGCCATCCTTACGGGTGGAAGAAGCATAGAACGGACCCACCGGGCCCGGGTCATAACTGAGCAGATTTCCCAGGAGCTCCGCAGCGCATATCCCCCATCCCAGGTTGGGACGTCGGTGGAGTCCGTCGCTTTCCGTGGTGAGGCCGACCGCTTCAGCTTCGTGACCACCGCCTCCATGCGCTCCCGGGGCTTCGTGCAAAGCGGACTGAAGGAGGTAACTCTCAGCGTCGAAGAGGACGCCGACACGGGCCAGCGGGGCCTCGTCCTCAGGGAGGATATCATCCCCAACGGCGAGCTCTTCGAGGAAGGCAAGGGCCACCTGATTATGCTAGACCCCACGGTGGAGGCTATTAAGTATCGGTACTTTGGCCCCCCTCCGACAACAGGGGGGATTCCCCCTCCCCCCCGGTGGGAGGAGAGTTGGAAGAGCGACACTCCCCCAACGGCCGTCGAATTTCTTCTATCTTTCAAGAAACCGGAAGAAGGCAGGGTGATGGAAATTCCCCCCATTACCCTGGTGTTGCCGATCGTGCAGACCATGGAGCCTAAAAGAAAGTGAGCGAGGCGTTGAGGGATCGACCAAAAGAGCTTTGTCGGAGCGAGCGGGGGTTCGCCCTGGTAATGGTGCTGTGGATTCTAGTGCTCCTGACCCTCCTGGTCGTCGACTTTGCCTTCTCCACCCGTCTGGAGACCACGGTGGTGCGCAACTACATCGAGGAGGCCCAGTCCTACTATCTGGTTCAGGCAGCATTCCACACGGCTTTGGCCGAGATACTTGAGGACTACGAATACACGTACCTGCAACCAGAGGATAATCAGCTGGTTTTCGCCAGGCGGAACCCGACTGAGGGGGAGCCCAACGAGGCGCCCGACCGGACAGACCTCGTTTTCGGGGCCGGCCTTTTCAGTTACGACATAACCGACGAGGAGAGCAAAATTAACATCAACGTCACCACCCGCCCGCGTCTCATGATCCTGCTGGAGCAAACAGGTGTTGAAGATGTAATACAGCGCTCCATCATCGCAGACTCCGTCCTTGATTGGATCGACCCCGACCCACTCCACAAACTCAACGGTGCGGAAGACGACTACTACGAGGACGAGGGTCTGAATTACGAGGCCAAAGACGGGCGCATCGACACCATTGAAGAGCTTATCTTGGTGCGGGGCGTTACGCCGACCATCTTCTACGGCGGGGTGAGCCAAGACGGAAGTGAGACATACACTGGGCTCGTGGACTTCTTGACGACCACGGGAGCTAGGTTGAATAATAACACTGCCAGCGAGACGGTGCTTCGCACGCTCTACTCCAAAGAGAGAGCCGACAGCATTCTTGCCAAGCGAGAGGCCAACGAGGGCGTATACAGCGAGAACGAGAGTTCGAGCAATTTTACCATCGTAGCCTCAGGCCGCGTTCCCGGAAGCCCCGTGCGCCGCAGCATTAAAGCCATCGTTTCCGGTGGAGGGGGGAACGAGACCATCACCATCAAGTACTGGAACGACAATTACATCGGGAGGTAGACCCCGCAGTGTTTAAGCGCTTTGGTGGCCGGCGTCAAGTGATCCTTGGCCTCGACATCCGACCTGGGGGGCTGCGCTACGCGTGCGTGCGGAGCGATCGTCACGGCATCACCCTCATACACCAGGGCGACTGGGAGGGCGACTCCACCGACGAGGGGTTTTTCCGGATGGCCGAAGCGGCTCAGGCGTCCCTGGAGCGGCGGCGGATCCGCCCCGAGAGGATCATCGTCGGCCTTCCCCGCCAATGGTGTTTTCTCAAGATCCTTACCATGCCAAGGATGCCTGCAGAAGACGTGAGGAACGCCCTGGCCTTCGAGCTCGAAAAGCACCTGCCAGTGGCCCCTGAGTCGCTGATATACGACCATATGATTTTGGGCGAAGAGTCGGGGCCGGATATGGACCTCCTCGTGGGAGCTGTGCGTCGGGACATTATCGAATCGATCCTCTCGGCATGGAGGGCCAAGGGACTGGAGCCAGAGGCCCTGGTCCCATCTCCATTCGCCAGCGGTGTGCTCCTTGCGCGCTGCCAACCCGAGGTCTCCCACGCCCCCCATATCCTGCTGGTCGAGGAGGACGAGCAGGCCGTGGGGGTGGATATCTATGAAGAAGGCCGTTTGGCCAGCAGCCAGCTCTTCTCACTAGAAGGACGAGACGGCCCAGAAGCGATTGCCAGCCTGCAGCAGGAGCTCTATCAAGGGCTCTCCTCCATCCTGAGTCGCCTCGAATCACCCGCAGACCTCCCCTGGTTCTTCCTCGGTCCTTTGGAGAGCGTGGTCCGCCAGGCGTTGCAGACCCTTGGGTTGACCTCGCCGACGGCCGTGGACCACCGAGCGATAATACAGTCGCCGGAGGGAGTCGATATAGGGCCTTTTCACACGGCTGCCGGACTGGCCTTCTTGGGGCACAGAGGCGAGACGATTCCCATTAACCTCGTGCCTCCTCCCACGGAGGCCCCGCCGGCCAGGCGCGTGCCACTGCGCGCCGTGGCTCTGGGAGTGGCTCTCGTCGGGGCGTTGGGCCTTTACGTAGCAACCGCCGTCCGTGACGGTTGGGAGCTGCGCCGATTGGAGGACGCCGTTGCAGCCCTTCAGCCGAAGGTGGAGAATGTCAACCTCCTTCAGCGCGAGTCTAGCCAACTGAGGACCGAGAAGGATGCCCTCGTGTCAATGTCAACCCGCAACCCCAGCATCTTACAGCTGCTCAGAGAGCTGACCCTCGTCATCCCGACCTCCGCCTGGTTGACGGACACCAACTTCAATGGACGCGAACTTGTGATCGGAGGCTACGCCCAGTCATCCCTGGAGCTTATCGGCCTGTTGGAGGAATCGCCTCGGTTTTCCAATGTAGAGTTCCGGGGCACGATCACAAAACGTAACGACAAAGAGCGGTTCAAGATCGCCGCGCAAATCGAGTGAGGGCGACGCTGTGGCCAGACAACTGCCAAAGTTGAGAATCTCCCGCCGCGAGAAGCGCCTAATCGGGGTAGCTATTCTAGCGGTCTTTCTCTTCTTCTCCTACGATTACATGGCGGACTTCTTGTACTATCGGCCGCAGAGAATCCGAGACCAGATATTTCATGAGCGGAACAAGCTCGAGCGCTCCAAGCTTAAAATCCAGGCCCAATCCAAGCTTAAAGGCCGGCTCGCCGCCACCCGCAAGGAAATGGATCGCATCAAACGGAGGCTGCTTCCGGGCGACAAACCCCCGGTCGCAGCGGCACGCCTCCAGCGGATTATCGAGGAGATCGCCCGACGGACCAACGTAAACATCACTAGCCAGAAGATCGATAAACCAATCGAGCACCCTTCTGTGCTGGAGGTGCCTGTGGAGGTCGTCTTCCGCTGCAACGTCGGGGAGCTCAAGAACTTCCTCTACCGAATTGAGAGCCATCAGAAACTGCTCAACATCCCCAAGTGGACCATCCGGGTGCCGAACCACCGGAACCCTAAAGAGATTCAGGTGAATATGACCATTGCTGGCTTCATCAAGAAGGTTGAGGCGTGACTCGGCTCACCAAAACTTGGTGTGGGCTCCTTCCCGTGGGGCTCCTCGGCCTGGCAGTTTTATTGCTCATGGCCCGGCCCGCCGCCGCGCAGCAAGGCCGGCGGGCCCTCCCGCCGCTTTCAGACTTTACGGTCATTGAGGATAAAAACCTCTTCCATCCCGAGCGTATCCCTCAGAGGCCTCCGCCTTCCCCCGATGAGCCTGAGCCGCCCTCTGGCGATATCTCAAAAACGAATTTCGTGCTTCAGGGAGTTATCCTCCTCGAGAAAGGCAAGTCCATTGCGCTTCTCCAAGAGCCCAAATTGACTGAGGGCAAGGTCAAGTCACTCACTAAAGGTGGAAGGATTGGCGATTACGTGTTAAAGGAGGTTAAAAGCGACAGGGTCATCATGGCTTTGGGAAACGAGAAATTCGAAGTCATCCTTCACAGGCCGAGAAAGACTCCCAAGTCACCCGCGCGTCCTGGAGCGCGCGGGGCGGTTCGACCACGGACGCCGGCGCAGCCCACCCCCCCCGCAGGGAGAGCGACCCCGTCTCCTCCATCCCGGTCCCGCTGAAATACCCGCGACCTCTCCGACCCCGTTGGAACGAATAGTCAGTTAGACGTCTCCTCAAAGGTGGAAGGACCGATGTGCGTTTGGATCCGGACCGCGCCGTGCCGGGGAGGGAGCTCTTCTATTCGTAGATTCTTGCAAAGAGTTTGTCGGCGAGATTGACGTCAATCTGCTGCAGGACTTGATACTCGCCGAAGGCGTCCTCTACGTCGCCGCTTACGAGGTGGATTAGTCCCAGGGTGAAGTGAGGCGTGGCCCAGGAGGGTTTTAGGCGGATAGCTTGCAGGAGGGGGCCTTTTGCCTCGTCGTAGCGGCCCAGCTGGGCGAGGGTGCTGCCGAGGCCGTATTGTACTCCGGCATGGCGGGGCGAGCGGGCCGCGACCTTTCTGTACTGGACGACGGCTTCTTCGAGCAGGGCCGCCCGCTGGTAGCCCTGGGCCAGGGCGAAGGCCGCCTGAATGTCGTTGGGCCTGGAAACTGCGGCCTGCCTGAGCTCACCGAGGGAGCGCGGCTCCGTGGGGATCCCCACCGAATTCAAGGGGACGAGGAACTTTTGATAATCCGGCTTGAGGTTGTGGGAGAGGCGAAACTCCCTCAAGGCGTTCTGGTCTCGGCCAAGCCGCACGTAGGCCACGCCGAGGTTGTGGTGCGCTTTCGGTGAGGAGGGGTCGAGCCTCAGCGACCGGTGAAACGACTCGACGGCCGCCTCGTAATCCTTCGCCTTGAGCTGTTGGATGCCGAGGGCGAGGTAATTCTCCGAAGTGGGCGCCTGGGCCGCCTGCTTCGTGAGCCGACTGGTCTTCATCGACGCGCAACCGACCACAAGGAGAAGGGCGACGCAGAGGATGAGGATGCGTCTCATGGGATGTCTCCCCTGGAGTTGGCTCATGATCTTAGAGTCCATCTCCCTATTCTACCCACATGTCGGGCCGGCGCAAGCCGTTTTATAACCGTATCAAGGAAGCGCCCACACCCACCCGACGTAGAGTGCCGTAATTTTGGGGCCCGCAAAGACAGCCGTCGCAACCCCCAGAGCGAGAAATGGTCCAAAGGAAATGGGCTCTTGGCGGCTTCGGCGGCCAAGAGCGATGAGAGCCAGGCCCACCACTGCTCCCGCCAGTGACGCCGTGAACAGGGCGACAATAGCCTTCGCCCAACCCAGGAACGCTCCGGTCATGGCCATAAACTTGACGTCACCCCCCCCCATCCCCTTCGGATAGACCATTGCGACAAGGGCCAACAGGCCGCCGGCGACGGCCACCCCAAGAACCGCTTCGAGGGGAGTTGGGCGGCCGGGCAGTAGGCTCAACGCCAGGCCCGCCGCCAGGCACGGCAGGGTGATGGCATCGGGGATCACCTGGTGCCGGCTGTCAATGACGCCCGCGGCTAAAGCGGCCAGAAGCACGATGGTGCTGGAGAGGAATTCCCAGGAGAGGCCGAAGAGGGCGAAGCTGGCTGCGGCCAAGATACCGCCGGCGGCTTCCACAAGGGGCAGCCGCATCGGGATGGGATGGGCGCACGAAGCGCACCGACCCCGGGTCAGGAAATATCCCGCCACCGGGATTAAGTGAAGGGTACGGATAGCGATACCGCACGCCTCGCAGTAAGAGCGCGGGCGGATGGGCGATAAGCCCCTGGGGAGTCGATCGATTAGGACGTTGGCGAAGCTCCCGAGACAGGCGCCCAGGGCAAACGCCCCGAGCTCTCCAACGAGGGTCATAGACGTCTCCCGGCCTTCGCTCCAAAGCGTGGATTCAAGCTATCCCCGCGCCGTCTCAGCTCTCCATCTTCTTCAGTTGGGCGATGAATTTACTGTCGGCCTCGTGACGCTCGGCGAACCCGTTGAGCGGGGTGACCTCGGTCGTCGCCATCCCCCACAGCGGCAGGCTCTTGATAAGGTTGTCCACCTCGGTGTTGTCCGCCGCCTTGGCGATGAACGCGATCCTGCGCTCGCCGGCGCACACGCCGCCCATTATCTTGCCTTCCTCCTCCAGGCTTTTTAAGATTTCAAAGCTGGGGAAGACCTGACCTTCGACCTGCTTGACGATCGTCTGCGGCGGCACGGCCGGCCCACCCTCCACGGCCTTCATAATGACGAGATATTTCATGAGTATTCCCCCCTCCAGTGTCGCCCGTTCGGAAGCGCTTTCAGTGCCGAAGCCGGCCTCTTGTACAGTGAGCAAGCTTACGCAGAGTGGTCGCAATTGTCAACGCGCGCCCCTGCGGACCGGTGGAGGGGGGAAACCCTTGTGGCTGTCCGCCAAAAAAGGTTTCGGGGTTACGCCTGAGGCGGGGCCCTACACGGGATTAGGCCAATGTAGCCGTCCGGCCTTTACCGGGTAGTCGGGGTCGCCCCTGACCCCGACTCCTTTTAGCAATCCTTTCTGTAGGGACAGCCCTTGTGGCTGTCCTTTTTTTTCGGACAGGGAACCCTTCTAGCCCACGGACACACGACCATGTAGTCCGCCTAAGGCGGGCTGGTGGTGTCGGGGTCCGGGTGTCGCAAGCGACCTTTGGTCGGCCCGACTACCCATATATAAACCCTCTCCGCATACACCACCCGCCCTTCATACCCACGGACAGGGTAAACCCTGTCCCTACAAAGGCACACGACGGTGTAGGGACAGCCTTTAGGCTGTCCGTCCTTTACCGGGGATACGGACAGGGGTAAACCCTGTCCCTACAGGGGCACAAGACCATGTAGTCCGCCTGAGGTCCGCCTAAGGCGGATGGCGCGGGCAATTTTCCCGGACAGGGACTCCTCCTGAGGTCCGCCTCAGCCGGAAGGCGAGCTTGCGTTGCCGGACGCTTGAATTCCAACCCGCTACAATCTAGAGTAGTCAATCGTTAAAGTTTCGAGGAATGTCCCGACTTTCGTGGCGTCTGGCGAAGGAGAGACCTGATGCGTCGGCGTTGGTATCGCCCGCGGCCGCCCTTGCTTCCTAATCGAATACTCCTATACGTTCCCCTCTTTTTCGTGCTCGCTATCGGGTGGGCCATCCATTCTGGCGGGGCCTACGCTCAATCAGAGGCGGAGCATCGAGGCCCTCTGATGACGATGGTCCCATCAGCTCCCGAGCGTATCCACCTGCCCGGATTAGCGCCGTTCCATGAACGGTTGGATGAGAAGCTCCAGAAAGCCTACCAGGCCAAGGGTCCGGACTATAAGCCCCGCACGCACCATCTTCACTCAAGCGGCGCCCCGCGTTTCATCAACCGGCTCATCTTCGAGGCCAGCCCCTATCTTCTCCAACACGCGCACAATCCGGTCAACTGGTATTCCTGGGGCCCCGAAGCCTTTGAGGCCGCCCGGGCTGAAAACAAAATCATCCTGCTCTCCATAGGCTATTCCACCTGTTACTGGTGCCACGTGATGGAGAAAGATTCCTATGAGAACGAAGGTGTCGCCGAGGTGCTGAACCGCAACTTCATCAGCATCAAGGTGGACCGGGAAGAGCGTCCGGACGTGGACAAGATTCACATGGCCGCGGTCTCGGCGATTCGGGGCAGCGGGGGATGGCCCTTGAACGTATTTCTGACGCCCGACTTAAAACCCTTCTGGGGCGCGACCTACTTTCCGAGGGCCCAGTTTCTACACGTCCTGGGGCAAATCAGCGCCTCCTGGGAGAAGGAGCCCTCAAAAATTCAAGACTCCGGGCAACGGCTGACCCTGTATCTGCGGGAGCGCAACAAGCTGGCAAAGGGCCCCCTGGAGCTCGACGAGAGCGTCCTCCAGGCCGCCTACGACGCCTTCGCCACGAGCTTCGACGAGAAGTTTGGCGGTTTCGGAAAGGCCCCCAAATTCCCGCCGACCATGCGGTTGCAGATGCTCCTTCGGATGGCCCATCGAGCTGGAGAGGCGAGGGCGCTTGAGATGGTGGAGACGACCCTCGATCGAATGGCCCGTGGAGGCATCTACGATCATCTCGGAGGGGGGTTTCACCGCTACTCCACCGATCAGAAATGGCTGGCGCCCCATTTTGAAAAAATGCTCTACGACAACGCTTCGCTCGCCTGGATATACCTGGAGGCCTATCAGATCACCGGCAACCCGATGTACGCCGCCGTGGCGCGTGAGACGCTGGATTACGTGTTGCGGGAGATGACCCACCCAGAAGGGGGATTTTATTCGGCCCAGGACGCGGGCGACGTAGGCAAAGAAGGAGCGTTCTATATCTGGACGGCCTCGGAGTTGGAGGGCCACTTGGACTCTGCCGAGCTCGCGCTCCTTAAGAAGGTTTACGGGGCGACGGATGCCGGGAACTTCGAGCACGGCCACAACATTCTCAATCTTCAGGCCTCTTACGGATGGGAGGTCAAGTCGCGCCCCCTGTTGAGGTCGGCCCACGAGAAGCTCCTGGCGGTCCGGCAACAGAGGGTCCCTCCCCTAAAGGACGATAAAGTCCTGACCGCGTGGAACGGGCTCATGATCGCCTCCATGTCCAAGGCGTATCAGGTCCTCGGCGAAGAGCGGTATCTTAGAGCGGCGCAGCGGGCGGCTCGTTTCATCAAAAGCCGCCTGGTTAAGAACGGCTCCCTGGTCCGCCGCTACCGGGACGGCCAGGCAGCTTACGACGCGTACCTCGATGACTACGCCTACCTCATATCCGGCCTTTTGAGCTTGTATGAAGCCGACTTCGACCGGTCGTGGATTGCCTGGGCGCGGGCGCTTCAGGCAAAGCAAGACGAGATACTTTGGGACGGGGGGATCGGGGCCTATTATTTTTCCAAGGCGAACGACCCCCACCTGATTCGACGCTCCGTAGATTTTTCAGACGGGGCCCGCCCCAACAGCAACGCCGTCTCCGCGTTGAACCTCCTCAAGCTCCACGATCTCACCTTTCACACCCCGTACAAGGATAAAGCCGCTGCGCTGCTGTTGGCCAACGGCAAGCAGCTGACTCGGTATCCGGCGGCGTTTGCCCAGACCTTGATCGCGCTCGACTACTACCTCGACCGTTCCAAGGAGATCGCGGTAATTGGACCCGCCGACGATACCCGCACCAAGGCGCTGGTGGCATGGCTCTGGGGCAGTTTTCTGCCGAATAAGACCCTGGGGGTAGGACTGCCCGAGGAAGGCGACACCATCGCGTTGCTCGAGCGAAAGCCAATGATTGATAAGCAGACTACAGTTTACGTGTGCGAAAACAACATCTGCAGGCTGCCGACCGGGGACCTGGAGGAGGTCAAACGGCTCGTATCCAACGTAAAGAAGTATTCGCTGGTATCAGATCAGGTTCCTCAATGAGTTTTCATTGGATGCTCGTCTCTACGTGATGGATTCGCAACGGCTCGTGGGGTCTCGTGGGGGCGCTGGCACTAAACTTGCTTAATTTATATCCGAAGACGAGGAGAGCGAGTGCGCGAGATGAGCGCATTCTCTTTCGAGGGAGCGACGTTGCCAGCGGGGCGCGAAGCGATGATCAACTGTCGCAAATGCAGGCACTACTACGTCACCTGGAGGAAGAAATATCCGCACGGGTGCCGCGCGATGGGATTCATGAGCCTGGAGATTCCGTCGCGACTTGTGAAGAGAGCCTCAGGCGCGCCCTGTCTTTTGTTTGAGCGTAAGAAGATGAGGGTAAAAAGGAAGGCCACCTCCACCCCACCTTAGTCCCCCCGCCCACCAGCCTCTTAGGAATAATCCATGATGTAGATACCTGGGGAAGAGTTTCTTTTCCAGCGGAGATTTGATATTCTTATGCCTCGCCTAACGAGTACGTTTATCTATCCTTGAGGTTGCCATGTCAGAGAAGACCACGAAACGGATCGAGACCGATTCCATGGGTTCTCTTGAGGTCCCCGCCGATCGCTACTGGGGGGCTCAAACACAGCGTTCTCTGCAGAATTTTCGCATCGGCAGCGAACGGATGCCACAACCCATGATCCGGGGATTTGGGATCGTGAAGAAGGCGGCGGCCGAGACGAACATGGAGCTCGGCGTCTTGGACCGCACCCTTGGAGAGGCCATCGTCAAGGCGGCCGGGGAAATCATCGATGGGACGCTTGCCGAAGAGTTCCCCCTCGTCGTATGGCAAACCGGCTCCGGGACGCAAACCAATATGAACGCGAACGAGGTGATTGCCAACCGGGCCAGCGAGCTGCTCGGCGGCGAGCGCGGGGCCAAACATCCGGTCCATCCCAACGACCACGTCAACATGGGCCAGTCCTCAAACGATACCTTCCCGTCCGCGATGCACATTGCCGCGTGCGAAGAGATTCATCACTCCTTGTTGCCGGCGTTATTACATCTCCAGGCCGCCCTTGAGGCGAAAGCGAAGGCCTTCGACCACATCATCAAGTGCGGCCGCACACACACCCAAGACGCCACACCCCTGACACTGGGGCAGGAATTCTCAGGCTACGCGACGCAAGCGAGGTACGGGGTCTCTAGGGTCGAGGCCACACTCCCACGCCTCTACCAGTTGGCCCAGGGAGGGACCGCCGTCGGCACGGGTCTAAGCGCGAAGAAGGGCTTCGATACGCTTTTTGCGGAGAAGGTCGCGGCGCTGACCGGGCTTCCGTTCATCACGGCGGAGAACAAGTTCGAAGCTCTCGCGGCGAACGACGCGATGGTTGAGGCCTCGGGAGCCCTAAACGTCGTCGCCACGAGCCTCATGAAGATCGCCAACGACATCCGGTTTCTGGCTTCCGGCCCACGAGGCGGGCTCGGGGAGCTCCTCCTGCCGGAGAACGAGCCCGGCTCGTCGATAATGCCCGGCAAGGTCAATCCCACCCAGTGCGAAGCCATCACCATGGTCTGCGCCCAGGTCATGGGCAATCACGTAACGATTAGCATTGCCGCCTCGAACGGGCACTTCGAACTGAACGTCTTCAAGCCGGTTATGATAGCCAACCTCCTTCAGTCCATCCGGCTCCTCGCCGACGCCTCGATGAGCTTTACGGACAACTGTGTCGTAGGCATCGAGGCCAACGAGCCGCGCATCGCCGAGCTTATGGAAAATTCCCTCATGCTGGTTACCGCCCTCAGCCCACACATCGGCTACGACAACGCCGCCAAGGTCGCCAAGAAGGCGCATGAGGAGGGGACGACGCTGCGCGAGGCCGCCCTCTCGCTTGGCCTGACCAGCGCCGAAGAGTTCGACGCCTGGGTCCAGCCTCACAAGATGACGGGCCCCGACGAGTGAGCGCCCGTTGAGCGAGCTAGTCCAGTAAGGCTTCGGGGCCTCATGAAACCTTTCTCCCCCCCCACTTCTCCGCAAGAGTGAGAAGCATCCCATGAAAGTATTCGTCTTTGGCGGAACGGGTTTCATAGGCTCTCGCGTGGTGAAAAGTCTGGTGAGAGCAGGCCACGAAGTCTCCGCTCCCGCCCGGACTCCAGACACATCCGCCTATCTGAAGCAGCTTGGGGCTTCGGCCACGTCCGGGGACTTAGCCCGGCCGGAGACGTTACGCGAAGCTGTCGTGGGCTCAGATGTGGTTGTCAACCTTGCGACCCCGTCCTTTTTGGGACGGATCGGCGAGCGGCGACTTCGAACCCTGAGTCATCAGAAACTCCAACAGACCAAGAATCTCTTGGAGGCGGTTGCGGAGGCGGGCGACATTCCTATCATTCTTTCCGAGGGGATTCTCGTCTTTGGCGAATCGGGCCCCGAGTGGGTCGATGAGACCGCGCCTTACGACCCGAAGGGCTTTGCCAGAATCGGGAGCCCGGCCACGGAGTTCGCGATAAGAGCCGCGGAGGAGAAGAACCTCCGCCTTATCAGGATGCTTCCTGGCGGAGTCTACGGCGCCGGCAGTTGGTTCAAGGAAAGTGTCTACCGCCTCGTGAAACGTGGGTGGTTTCGGGTATTCGGAGACGGCCAGAATGTCTTGTCCTACGTCCACGTGGACGATGTCGCGGAAGCCTACCGGCTCGCGGCGGAGAGACTCCCGGTTGGCGAAGCCATTGCCCTCGTCGATGACGAACCGACGAAAACCGTGGATTTTGCCAACTTTGTAGCGGAGCAAATGGGTAGGCCGCCCGTCAAGTCCCTTCCTAAATGGGTCGCGGCCACAGTTGCGGGAAGCGTCGTTTCCGAGGCCCTGACGATGAACTGCAAAGTTAGAAACAGGAAGGCGAAAGAGCTCCTTGGCTGGAGACCGAAATATCCAACCTATCGAGAAGGCATTCCGGCGGCGATTGCGGAAATTGAGCGGTCTTAGCGATGACGGGAGTTGCTACTCCACCGTCACGCTCTTGGCGAGGTTGCGGGGCTGGTCCACGTCGCAGCCGCGGCGGACCCCGATGTGGTAGGCGATGAGCTGCATGGGGACGCTGAGCAGGATGGGCATCAGAAGCGGCGTGGTGTCGGGGACGGTGAAGATGTGATCGACCACGGCCGCCAGCTCCTTATTGCCCGCGTTGGTGAAGGCGATGACGATGCCGTCTCGGGTCTTGACCTCTTCGATGTTGCCGAGCATCTTCTCGTAGACCGCGTCCTGCGGGGCGAGCACCACCACCGGCATAGACTCATCAATGAGCGCGATGGGGCCGTGCTTCATCTCCCCTGCCGGGTAGCCCTCGGCGTGGATGTAGGATATCTCCTTGAGCTTCAGTGCCCCTTCCAGGGCTATGGGGTAGTTGATCCCCCGGCCCAGGTAGAGGAAGTCTGAGCGGTCGGCGTAGTGACGGGCGAGCACCTGGTAGAGAACGTCCTGCTCCAATATCTCCTCGACCTGCTTCGGCACCTTCACAAGGGCCTGAATCATCTCGCGTCCCGCCTCCTCGCTCAGCCGCCCCAGGGCCCGTCCCAGATAGATGCTCAGCAGGTAAAGGGCCGTAAGCTGGGAGGTGAAGGCCTTGGACGATGCCACGCCGATCTCAGGCCCGGCGTGGGTGTAGAGAACGCCGTCGCTCTCGCGGGGTATGGAGCTCTCCATAACGTTGCAAATCGAGATCACGCGGGTGCCCTTCCCCTTGGCCTCGCGCACGGCGGCCAGCGTATCGGCCGTCTCGCCCGACTGAGAGATGAAGATCCCCAGGGTCGTCTCGTCCGCCAGGGGGTCCCGGTAGCGGAATTCACTGGCGATGTCCGCCTCTACCGGAAGACCGCAGACCCTCTCCAGCAAATACTTACCCACTAACGCGGCGTGGTAGCTCGTCCCGCAGGCCACGATGACGACCTTCCGTATTCGGGCCACCTCCTCGACAGGGAGATTGAGTTCGTGGAGCACAACCGAGCCGGTCTCCTGGGAGAGCCGGCTCCCAAAGGTGTCCCAAATGGCCCGTGGCTGCTCGAATATCTCCTTGAGCATGAAGTGCTTGTAGCCACCCTTCTCGGCCATGATGGGGTTCCAGAGAATCTGCTTCACTTCTTTGGTGACGGGGGTCCCGTCGAGGGTGGTGATGGTCACTCCATCGCGGGTGGCAGTGGCCACCTCGCCGTCGTCTAAAAAGAGGACCTCCCTGGTGTGGTGTAGGATGGCGGGTATGTCGCTGGCCATGAAGTACTCGCCCTCGCCGAGGCCGACCACTAGAGGGCTCGCCATTCGGGCGACCACGGTCTTGTCCGGGTCCCCCTCGGCTATGACCGCAATGGAGTAGGCCCCCTGGACCTCTTTCAGGGCCTGGCGAACGGCCGTTTCGAGGTTTCCGGTAAACGCCCGATCAATCAGGTGGGCGATTACCTCGGTGTCGGTCTCAGACGTGAAGAGGCGCCCCTCGGCCTCCAGGGCGTGCTTCAGGGTGAGGTAGTTCTCGATGATGCCGTTGTGGACCACGACGATGCCGCCGGCCCGGTGGGGGTGGGCGTTCTCCTCCGATGGCCGCCCGTGCGTGGCCCAGCGGGTGTGGCCGATGCCGACGGTCCCGGAGATGGTCTCGCCCTCGAGGAGCTCTTCGAGCTGCCGGACCTTGCCCTTGCATCGGCGGACGGCCAGGGCGCCGTTGGAGAGCATCGCGATCCCCGCCGAGTCGTACCCCCGGTACTCGAGACGCTTCAGTCCCTCGACCAGCACGGGGACCGCCTCCCGATGGCCGACATAGCCGATAATCCCGCACACGGACCTAGTCCTCCTCTTGCGGCGACTTCTTGGTCTTGGCCTTGAGTTCGTCCCGCTTGGCCCAGTGCTTGTGGGCCCACTCCTCCTTATTGGTTTGGGGGGCGCGGGAGATGGCCAGGGCGTACGGCGGGACGTCCTCGGTCACGGTGGAGCCTGCGGCCACGATGGCGCCCCGGCCCACTCGGACGGGCGCCACCAGCTGTGTATCGGAGCCGATGAAGGCCCCGTCCTCGATGATGGTTCGGTGCTTTTGGATGCCGTCGTAGTTGCAGGTGATGGTCCCGGCCCCGATGTTGGCCCCTTCCCCGACGGTGGCGTCGCCGATGTAGGCCAGGTGGTTGGCCTTGCTGCCGGCTCCCATCTCGGTCTTCTTAAGCTCCACGAAGTTGCCTATCTTCACGCCGTCGCGCAAGATGACCTCGGGCCTCAGATGGGCGCACGGGCCGATCTGGACCTGCGAGCCGACCTCGCTGTCGGTTATAAGGGAGCTGTCTTTGACGAGGACCTCATCGCCGAGACGGCTGTCGATTATGTGGACGCCGGGCCACAGCTCGCAGGCTCGCCCCAGCGTCGTCTCCCCCCATAAATGAACCTGGGGGTGGATGACCGTATCCGGGCCAATGGCCACCGTGTCGTCGACGTAGGCCGCCCCAGGATCGATGAAGGTCACGCCGGCCTCCATGTGCCGGGCGTTGATCCGCTCCCGCATGAAGCGGGTCACCTGGGCGAGCTCGGCCCGGCTGTTGATCCCCAGGGCCTCGGGCCATCTGGGGGCCCGGTGGCCGACCACGGTCAACCCCTTGGCCACCACAGCGCCGACGACGTCCGTGAGGTAGTACTCGCCCTGGACGTTGTCGGGCCGGAGCTCCTCAAGGGCCGGGAAGAGGACCGCGGGGTCGGCGCAGTAGATCCCGCCGTTGACTTCGGTGAGGGCCTGCTCGGCCTCTCCGGCGTCCCGCTCCTCGACGATTCCAACCATTCTACCGTTCCCGTCTCTTTTGATGCGACCGTAGCCGGCGGGATCGGGGGGCGTCATGGTGAGACAGGTGAGGGCCGCCCCCTCCCGGCGGTGGGCCTCCAGCAGCGCGCGGGCCGTCTCGTCCCCAAGCAGCGGCGTGTCGCCGGAGAGGATGACAAGGTCTCCGCCGAAGCGCTCAAGCCGCTGTCGCGCCTGAAGCACGGCGTGGCCCGTCCCGAGCTGGCGCTCCTGGACGACGGTAGTGGTGGCCGGCCAGCCCTCGCAGAGGGCGGCGACATCGTCGGCATCGGGGCTGATGACGACCACCGTCTCGGCCGGCTCCAGGGCCGCCGCTGTCTGGAGCACGTATGTCAGCATGGGCCGGCCGCAGAGCGGGAAGAGCACCTTGGGGCGCTCAGAGCGCAACCGGGTCCCTTTTCCGGCGGCGAGAATTACAACTGCGGTTCGTGGCATCCTACACGCTCCTGGCCGAGGGGTAGCAAATAGGCACCGTATATATATATTGCGGCAACAATGACCTGATGGGCCGCGTTTCCTGCCAGATCATTATTGTCGAATCCGATAGTCTCATAACCCGGATACTTGTGCAAGACCTGTGCCAGGGCCGCCCCACGAAGGCGGTCATCGCTGGGCCTCTTTCTTCTCCCCTTCCAGGCCAAGCTCTTTGAGCTTACGGCGCAACGTGTTGCGGTTGATGCCGAGAAGCTTGGCCGCGCGGACCTGGTTGCCGCTCGTCTGGCGCATTACGGACTGGATTAAGGGCCTCTCGACGAGCTTGATGACCAGCTCGTGGAGGTTGCTCTTTTCAACACGGCCTGCCTTGTGGACGACCTCCTGGATACGCTCTCCCAGGAGGGTCTCGAACGCTGCGGTGGCAGGGGCGGGCCGGCCTAAGGCCTCAGGGATCGCTGGCGGCAGATGTTCGGCCAGGATGGTGTCGCTTGGGGAAAGGACCAGGGCCCACTTCAGGACATTCTCCATCTCCCGTACGTTGCCCGGCCAGTCGTAGGCTTCAAGGATTTGACGTGCTTCCTGGCTTATCACCTTCCGCCCGACATCGAGCTCCAGGCTGTAGCGCTCTGCAAAATAGTCTATGAGCAGCGGGATGTCCTCTCGCCTATCCCTGAGGGGAGGAAGGCGTATGGAGACGACATTGAGACGGTAGAAGAGGTCCTCGCGGAAGCGGCCCTCGCTGACCTCTTCGTCCAGCCGGCGGTTGGTCGCGGCGATGACCCGTACATCCACCGGGATGAGACGGCTCCCGCCAACCCGCTCGACCTCCTGGAACTGGAGGACCCGAAGGAGCTTGCTCTGGAGTGCCATGTCGAGCTCCCCGACCTCGTCGAGGAAGAGAGTGCCGGAGTCTGCCATCTCGAACTTTCCCCGCCGGGTCGCCACTGCGCCGGTGAATGCGCCCTTCTCGTGGCCAAAGAGCTCGCTCTCCATAAGCTCCCGGGGGACCGCCGCGCAGTTGACCACGACGAAAGGCTCGCTCCCCCGGGCGGAGTGGAAATGGATGGAACGGGCGACAAGCTCCTTGCCCGTCCCGCTCTCACCATCGATGATGACGGTGACGTTCTTGCCGGCCACGAGGCCGATGGTCTTGTAGACCTCCTGCATGACTGGCGAGCGCCCCACCATGGCCTCGTCGTAGTGCTCCCTTAGCTTCTCGGCCATCTCGTTCACGCGGCCTTTGAGGCTTCGGACCCGCTTGATGCGGTCCATCAGGCCAGTAACTCCCTCGATATTAAATGGCTTGGTGAGGTAGTCGTAGGCCCCCTGCTTCATGGCGGCGATGGCGTTTTCCATGGTTGCCTGAGCGGTGATTATGACCACGAAGACGTCGGGGTGGGTGGCCTTCATGGCCTCCATGACCTCGAAGCCGCTTGGGCCAGGCATCCGGATGTCGAGGAAGACGACCGGGAACGGTTTGGCCTTAAACCGCTTGAGCGCCTCCTCGCCGTCGGTCGCGGTGGACACGTCATAGCCCTCGCGTTCGAGTCCCCGCTTGAGGACCCAGCGGATGGACTCCTCATCATCAACTACGAGGACGCGCTGGTCGGCTGAGTTCGTCACGGCGCTTCCCTCATCGGAGTGGGCTGCTCAATGGGCAGATAGCATCGGGCCACGGCGCCGCCCTCGGGACCGTTGGTAAGCTCCAACCTGCCCCCGTGTAGCTCAACGATGCCGTTTGCCACACTGAGGCCGAGACCCGACCCGTCGGTTTTGGTCGTGAAGAATGGGGTGAAGATGCGCTCCTTGACGTCCGGCGCGATGCCGGGGCCCGTGTCGGCCACCTCGATGCAGACAAACGGGATGGCCCGGCCACCGGGGGTCGAGGCGGGAATTGCAAGCTCCGTTGCCATCCGAGTGGTGATCTTGACCGTTCCCCCAGAAGGAGAGACCTCCATGGCGTTCTTCATCAGGTTGAGTAGGACCTGGGTGAGTTGGTCAGGGTCGGCCTCTAGGGGGGGGATGCTTGGGTCGTAGAGCTGCTCGAAGCGAACCTCCCCCCCCCCGACTGTCTCCCGCTGGAGGGTGAGGACGTCGTCCAGTAGCTGGTGGATGTTGATGCGAGTCAAAGAGAGGGTCGTTGGGCGGGCAAGAGCAAGGAGCTGGCTCATGAGGTCGTCGATCCGCTCAGCCTCCCGGACAACGATGTCGACGTACTCGCGGGCGGAAGGGTTTTCCTGGGCCAATAGCTGGGCGGCCCCCTTAATACCTCCCAAGGGGTTTCGAATCTCGTGGGCCAGGCCGGCCGCCAGGACCCCCAAAGAGGAGAGCCGGTCGGCCCTGCGCATCTGCTCTTGAAAGGAGTGGAGCTTGCCGAAGTCCCGCACCACGAGGAGAACCCCCTCCGGCGAGCCGGCTTTGTCGAGCAAGGGGGTGGCAGTGACCCAGACGGTCTCAGGGGGGTGGCCAGACCGGGCCAGCGGGCGCTCGAAGTCGTTGGCCGTCCGGCCCGTCGAGAGGCAACGTTCCGCCAGGGCCGGGAGGCGCTCGTCCAGCGGGAAGAGCTTCTTGAGGGGTTGGCCCACCAGGCGGGAGCGGGAGAGGCCCACCATGACCTCCATAGCGGGGTTTACTTCGAGGAGAGTTAGGTTCACATCCACGAGGGCCATCCCATCTGGCATCGTCGCGAGGATGTCTTCCGCTGAAAGCTCGGGCCGGTGGGCTTCAGGGCTCATAGGGTGTCTGTAACCCCCTGGAGAGGCTGCCAGATACGGAGACTGCCTCAAAAATAGGCAGTGCATTCTAGCAGAGGGCTTGGAGGTGGTCAAGGATGATGCCGACTCTTGCCTTTTCCGGGAATTTCTTAATATTGACCCTCCGGCGGGGCCATACCATAATGGGGGCCTGCCGCTACGGCTTTTGCCCTCTTCCCGGAGATGTTCCATGTCGCCTCAAAGAGCATCACGCCTGGGTGTCGCTCTATTCCTGTCGGCTCTCTGGCCGGGCCTGGGAAGCCTCATCGTAGGCCAACCCCTTCTGGGCCTCACCTTAATCATCGCAACGGTAGCTTCGCTGCTGGCAACAATGGTCTTCTACGGGTACGTGACTACACCACTATTATGGTGTCTAGGGCTGTTGCTAGCGGCGATCGGCGCCCGGCGACGGGCCAGGCGTCGGCCGCCGTGGCCCAGACGGCGCCTTCGGTGGATGATGGGTTTATTGAGCATTGCCGCGGCGGGCCTCGTCGTCTTTCACCTCGCCTGGTCAGTCCCCGAGGCTCCTGGCACCGCCCTTAGACCCCGGGCCGGGCCACCGGCCGGGCCGCCCCTGGAAGTTGTAAGGTGGAACGAGCCAGCGGGTCCCCGCACCATCGACCCGGCCGCCGCTCCGAGGCTTGGCATCAACGAACTCGGACACCTCCGGTGGTGGATGGCAATAGCAACCCAACCCCTAGGGGAGTGGGAGGGCTTCTACCGCCTTGAGCAGTTCGGCCAGACGGCGTTGCGCTACCAGCTCGCCTTTGCCGCCTACGCCCTTGCTCAAGCCCAAGTTGCGAAGCTCCCGGCCTACCGAAGCCCCATCCCCCAGGCGCTCCAGGACCTCGTCGAGAAGATGCTCCACCCCGACGTCTGGGGCTACTGGAAGTGGGAGTCGCTGGCGAACTTCGGTCGATGGACGGAAGACCCTGTGGCCGAGGGCAATGTGATGTACTCAGGTCATCTCGCCTCAATGGCAGGGCTGGCCGGCCTCCTGGAAGGGCGCCCCCTTTACCAAAGCGGCGAGCGCCTGGCGTTCGTCAAGGACGACCAACCCGTGGCCGCTTATTCCTACAGGTCCCTGTTGGAGCGGCTCGCCCATCAGTTTCGTACCAACCCCTGGCACGCCCTAACCTGTGAGCCCCACCAGGCCTTCGTCATGTGCAACAACCACGCAGCGCTGTCGCTTCTGCTCGGCTCACGGCTGCTGGCCGCCCCGGACCTCAAGGCGGCCGTCCCGATGTACACCAAAGCCTACGGCGAGCAGATCCCAGTGTTGTTCGTCAACGGTCGCAAGGCATTTAAGTACTCCGTCGAGCCCGATGCGTTGCGCGAGCGTCTCGCGCGTGAAGGCTAGCGAGAGGAACATCGGACCTTGATAGTCGTGGTCGTGGTCGTGGTCGTATCGTGGTCGATCTGATGATCGGGCTTTGATCTAAAATCTCGATGGAGCTGACCGCAGACGGGTTCGGTGCCGGTGGGAA
>JADFOP010000018.1:0-3156 GCA_022562795.1 Nitrospinota bacterium | reverse complement strand
ACTGCTCGGCTCGAGGCTTCTGGGCGACCCGGCCCTCCGGGAGGTCGTCCCCCTTTACACCCACTCCTACATGAAACTCTTCCGAAGCGATGGCGATGAGCCTACCCTCCGCTACCCTTACTACCCTAAGGTCGGCCGCACGCTCCCCTTTCACCTCGTCCTCGGCGACGGATGGTCGATCGCCACTCTCAATGGGCTCCTTCCGGACGAGGCTCGGCGCTTGTACGCGCTCTATAGGCCCCGGGTGTTCGGCTCTGTGCAAGATGGTCCAACCGGAGTGCTTCGCGCACCCCTCTATGAGCGTGTCGATGTGGGAAACATGCGGCTGAGCTCCGCAAGCCATGCGGTCTTCGCCCTGCTCGCGGCTCGAGAGATGGGAGACGAAACCGTTGCCAGAGAGCTCCTGGAGACCATCGAGGCCCGCTATCGCCCCCGGTGGCGAGGAGGGCGACGAACGTACCGGGACCTCTCCCCTCTGCTTCACGCCGTCGCATTCCTGGCCCGGCTTACCCCGCCCGGGGGACTGAAGGCCCTCTTCACCATTGCGCGGCCTGCCGAGGCTTGGGACGGCCCCCACCTTAAAGCAGTGGAGGGGGGCGAGATGGACGTCATCCAGGCCGTCTACGACCCGAGCGAAGAGGTGCTTCTCATCGGGCTCGTAGCCAGCCGGACGGCCGCGCGGCGCACCATCGTCTTGGCTGGATTGGACCCCGGTCGCACCTATACGCTCGTGGTGAATGGGCGAGTGGCCGCCGCAGATCTCGTGGTAAAGCCCGGAGGAGGCCTTCGGGTGTCTGTGGCTGGGAGCATGCCGGTCCGGTGCCTCCTTGCCGCCCACCCTTCGCCTTCTTGAAGGGCTGGAGTGCCGAGCTTACATTATGGCGAATTAAATCCTTTTGTCCTTCAATGACAACGAGGTGGCCATCGACTCGAGGCCCTCTGATGCGATCGCCTTGGCCCTCCGGGTCAATGCACCCATTTTAGTGGCCAAGAAGGTTCTCGATGAGGGGCCTTCGATAGATCTTACTGTTCAGAAGTCGAAGGACGACGACAAAGAGAAATGGAAGGAATGGCTTAAAGGTCTCCGTCCCGAAGACTTCAGTAAATCCGAGATGTAGCAGGGTCTTCCTCCTTACCCATCGCCCCTTTATTTCCTGTGGGCACTGTACGCTTTCCTGATACCGATTCCTGGTGAATGGCTTTCATGGATTCCCAGGCACAGCGGCCTAATTCGTAAATGAGCTTGCGGTCAGAAAGGAAATGTTTTCGGAGGCTACACAGAGTTATTCCAAAAAACTCAAGAGATGGCGTATGACATCTTCGGCAGAATAGGAATGGTTCCCGCTTTTTAGAAACCGGGCCACAAACTTAGCGTCATCGCCAGCGGTTACAAGAGGCTTTTCAAGGTAGCCGCTCTTTTGCAATTGTGGCAAACCTATATTGGACAACAATCCGTTGCAAAGGCATTTCCGGCCTTCCACATCCGTAGGGTTTCCTCCCTTTTTCACATAATCCTTGGTCGGTTCAGATGGGCATCGGAACCCGACAGCGCCATCTTCTTTCCTGTAGGGATGCCTAAGGTAACCCACGTCACAGCTTCGGGGGCGGCCCTGATATTCATTGTCTTCGGAAACAGTCCCTTCAAGGGAGACAACTTTGAAAGGAAAACCGGTTGGGGAGGCTTTGGGGTCGGTAAAGACTTCTGCTTCACCTCGGATGGCCTTTGCTAGAAGTTTTTCTTTGATTTCTTCGGAAAGCTCAGATTCTCGGCAGAAGGCAAAGGCAGTTCCCACCTGAACTCCCTTTGCTCCTAGCTCAAGAGCCTCTTTTAACTTCTCCGGGGCCGCATAGGAACCTGCTAGCCAGAAAGGAAGCCCTAAACGGGTAATCTTCTCCAGGTCTACCTCATCGCGTTCTCCGTAAGCTGGCTCTCCCCTTTCATTAAGTGTAAGCTTTCCCCTTGGAGGCGCGTTGTGCCCCCCCGCGGTGGGGCCTTCTATGACGAACCCATCCACCTTTCCCGTGGCTTTTTTGGCTAAGAACTGGGCCAGCGTGACCGACGCGATGATTCCCAGGAATTTAGGTCGCTTTAACCGGGGCAGGGCTTTCTGGATTATATCTTTGGGATTAAATCGGAGTTGAAAATTATCTCCGGATGTCGCCCCTACAACACTTATGTGCAATGAAGCCTCTTCATGATTGGCCAGCCTGTCCAAAACCCCGGGAATTTCTCTGGGAATGCCCGCTCCCATCAGCACATAATCCACGTCCGCCAGCATGGCCCCGTATAGGGAATAAAGGTTGACCAGTTGGATGCTTTCGAGGTAGTTAATGCCCACCAACCCATTGTGGCCTTCCTTTGCAAGAAAAACTTCCACAAAATTGGCGACGACGGTCAGTTCCTGAAGACCTCGGACCGGTTTTAGGGTGAACATGGGGGTTCTCTTGAAGGCTTCTTCTTCAGCTTTGCCTCCCTGAACAAAAAATTTGTCTCTAACTTTCTGGGCGATTTCAGGGACCGGGAAATGTCCCATCGCTCGGCAAAGGTGGCCGCCAGGGTCTCCAAGCTGCAGGCGTCGCGCCAGAATTTCATCCAGGCCTATTCCGGAAACAACGCCCATTTGACCCATTTGAGCAACCGCCTTAGCCAGGGGCCAGCTGGAGACGCCCACCCCCATACCGCCTTGAATGATCAGAGGGTAAGCCATGCTCTCCTTAACCTATTACAGGGAAGGTTTTTGGGAAGGAGCAGGTTCGCGTTTCTTCATTAACTCTCAAAAAAGCAATTGGGAAAAATGATAGAATTTGCTTTTCGAGCAAAAGGAGGATAGTGTAATGAAGCCTGTGCGTCAAGAGAGAAAGCGCCTCAAGAATAGGTGGTTTAAGGTTATCTGGTTTCTCATGGGCTTGTGAACAATACAGACCTAAGTATCCGGAAGAAGCCCCTTGCCATCCCGCTGGTTTGGAGTCTCAAGACAAAGTGGCCCCTCGACTCGATACAATTACGCACTAACTGACTAAACCGAGATTATGCGGCAGTTTATAGCCAATGACCTAAATCCCTACTTCGACCCACCTTTGGTCACACTTTCTAATAAGAAGGTAGCCGAGACATGTGGAAGCCCATCTCAATCAGCCCCATCCTATTAGAATCTT
>JADFOP010000017.1 GCA_022562795.1 Nitrospinota bacterium | reverse complement strand
CCATACGCTATCCCTCTCACCCAGAATTGTGCAGCTCTGTGTATTTCATTTGGTCCCCAGTCTAATGGCATAACAGAAGCCGCTACCGCGCGACCGTCTCTTACGATGTGAACCATTTTTGCGTCCGGAAACACGTTAAATATTGTCCATGCATACATTATATTCACCGGAGTGTGGTCAATCCAGAATTTCGGTGTAGGCTTACCAGCCTTCTCACCATATAGTTTAACGATCAGCTCTATAAACTCTCGGTAGGTCACTTCATTGGGGATCACAGAACATAGGTCTATATCCAATTCCCAAATCTTAAATCGCCAATGGTTTTGAAGCCACTTCAGTACACTTAATGTGTTGACACCCGTATTGTCCCATTCCCACCGGCGCAGCGCGGAAAATTTAAACCTCATTTCCGGAACGCACAAACCATTTGAATGGGCACCCAGCATTGCCCCCAGCATCGTGGTACCACTCCTGGTACAACCTCCAATAAACACTGCTTTCATTTGATTATAAGCACCCTTCCTTATACTGTTTACTGCCCTTAAGGATTTCCATAATCCGTTTAGTAATAGGCTGAAGTCAATTTAAAAAAATTGTTTTGCTTGACTCCTTTTTTTATTCTCTCAGAGGATGCATCTGAAATCTTACCTAGTACAAAATGTCGCTTTGCATTACCTGTTGTATCAACTCAATATCAGTTCCGGTAGCACCTTTAAGTTTGGAGGTATACTCGTTCCAGTCTACTTTTATCATCACGATCCAGAATGGGTGTATCCAAAAGACAAAGGTAATTCGCGGCGAATTCTCTCTTCGACATACTCCACATCAGCGGCCGACAAGTATCTCTTGTACCCCCCAATCTCCCCTCTTCTCATTTTAAAGCTCTCTGGGTCCTGCGGATCTGCTGGCGCAAGTCTAGGTTCCTCACTTAACTCGTTCAATGACATCTTGAGCATATTGTCGAAGCTGGCGTAATCAACAGAGGTTCTGACTATCTCGTCTGAGACATCCTCTAGGTCGACGAATGTGAG
Organism: Nitrospinota bacterium; assembly: GCA_022562795.1. GTDB lineage: Bacteria > JADFOP01 > JADFOP01 > JADFOP01 > JADFOP01 > JADFOP01. Next base: position 35,003 of record JADFOP010000017.1, on the reverse strand, counting down.
TATCCTGTGAAGCTCCCCAGCAGGATTACGGTGCAAGTCTTCATATCGGACAAGGAGGAAATCTGAAGGAACATGCCTGTGTTCATACCATCCTTTCATAAAGGCAACGACTCTATCTATCCCCCACCACTGATGTCTAACAAAATATCCAAGATCGTAGCTTTCATTTCTGCGCCTGGCCCGTTGGAAGTAATTTGAAACCAAGACGTCCCTAGGGTCCCGGACCAAAAAAACAACTTTCTTGCGGGTATACTGCTGGTATCGCTTCTCGCCCGGTTTGGTTACTATGGCTGGGGATTTAAAAATACCATCGTGGGTGAACCGGATGAGAGGCCCCCGCTGGTAGTTATTACGGATCACATCTATAGGGTCGAATACTATATCTCTCGGATCTCCAAAGTAGAGAGCGAGAGCTTTAGCTAGCATTACCCTAAGCCAAGTTCTGCCACATTTTGGATATGATATTACATAGCAATCGGTATGATAGTGACGGTAGAGATTGGCAATTTTCCTGCCAATCCGGTGTTTAAGGAGATTGACAATTTTCCTGCCAATCCGCGATTTAAGAATGAACCGTTTCAGCGCTGGTTGTACTTTCATGGTACACTCGTCCTCGTAAGATCTGAATAGTGGCTAAACCGAGACGAATTATGCCCGCCGCCATTCGACCTAAGGCCACGCCGCTAGCTCCCCAAAGCACAGCTCCTACAGGATACGCCATAATTGCAAAGCCGCCGCTTATTAAACCGAGTCCAAACCAAGATCGGACCTTTCCGGCGGCCAGGTAAAGGGGCCTGACCCAAAACATTCCAAGATAGATTGCTCCTGCAAGAAAGAGAATCTGGCTGGCAAAAGCAGCTGGTAGGTACTTCTCACCGACCACAATACCGATGGCTGTTGGAAGCAGCGGAACGGCTACCAACGCCAATGCCCCGAAAGATATCCCCACACCCAACAATGCATACCGCTTTACTGTCCCCCTCAGTTCATCATACTGGCCCCCTCCCCACAATCTAGCCAGACGTGGATAAGAAACCGATCGTAACGGACCTCGAAGGTTGTTTAGCACGGCCCCAACAGATTTGGCCAAACTATAGTATCCCGCCTCTGTAGGGCCTCGGAAGTAACCCAAAATGATGAGGTCAAGCCGTCTTACGAAGACACCCATTACCGCATTCAGGTTGTTGTAAAAGAAAAACCCCGCTATCTCCCTGCGCACCCCTCGGAGCGTATGCCACCGGCCCCAGAGCCAAGACGAGCCCCAGGCCTGTTTCGCCACAGGGTACGAGATGAGGCTGAGCATCAGTCCTCTTAAAGCCAGGCCTAAAGCGCTCCCCCAAACCACCCCAGCAACGCCGTATCCCATCCAAACCAGCCCTACCACCAGGGTTGTCCGAACGACCGAGCAAATGCCGTCTATCTTCGCCAGGGCTGGAAAACGGCCGAAGGTCCTCATAACCGCCGAAGAAGTCCTAGCGAGGGAGCTGGGGAGAAATGCCGCCGCGTAGAGAATCATTAGGGACGTCATGCCAGGCATCTGGACAATCCGTTTCTCTGCCCACCACGCCGTGGCTGCAACCAACATGAAGGCCAATATCGCTACGGCCATGTCCACCGTGTAGCCCAGTTTGCATACTGCCAGGGCCCGCGCCGAGTCCCGTTTCGCCTCGAACTCTCCAAGATACTTAACAGACGCTGCGCCTGAACGTGTGTCAACAAAGCCGAATAAAACGGAGGGGTAGGCCATAACCAGGGCCGCAACGCCGTAGAGCTTCGGGCCCAGCCAGCGGGCTACCAGGATAGCCTGGATGAAACTTAAGACAACCCCCACTGCGTTGGCTGCCGTCAGCACTCCCACGTCCTGGACAAACTTCCGCCCGACGAATTTCGCACGGAAGGCCTCCCATAGACCCTGCCAAGACAGCGCTTGAGCGGTCATCCCTTTAGCGGAATTCTTCATGGGGGACTATTGTCTCCTAGAAACTGATTTAAGGACGCGTTCAGTTTCCACAACCATGTTAGAACGGCTAAATTTATGAACCGTGCGCTTTGCCCCGTCAGCCAGACGCTGTCGTTCCCATGGAGAAAAGACGAGTTTCAAAAGGGCCCCAGAAAGCGCCTCTTCATCCGTTGGCGCAATTAATCGCCCATTGTCCCCATCCTGCACTATCTCAGGTATTCCGCCCACGGCTGTGGCAATGACAGGCAAGCCAAGGCTCATCGCCTCCAAGACCACATGGGGAAAGCCCTCGTAGGTGGAGTTCAAAACGAAAATGTCACATGCCGCCATCAAGGCTAGCGTCTCCGTTTTGCTCCGCCGCCCAGCAAAATAGACCCGGTCGGAAACTCCCAACCTCCGCGCCAACCCCTGGAGAAACTTAAGCACGGGACCATCCCCTACAACGATCAAGCCAGAATTTTCTAGTCGCGCAATGGCTTCGATCACCATATCCACACGTTTCCAAGGGACAAGCCGTCCGACCGTTACAAGGTTTATCGGAGTCGACAAGGGTACTTCGGCAGGCTGGACGCCGTTGAGCGGTTCTACCCCATTGTAAATGACGACCAGCCTCTCCTCGGCTACGCCCCATCTGACGATCCATCGGGCGAGGTAGCGGCTGGGAACAACGACCATGTCGGCTTTTCGTGCCCACCATGACCGCAGCGCTTTTAGGGCCTCCACCTTCACGCCATAGTGCTTTTTCTGGAAGTCCTCAAAGTTGTCGCTTGCCCAGCCTAGGTTGATTGCTCGCTCCCAGGCGTGGTCCCCCACGACCTTGTGAACCAAGGGCTTCCGTAGGAAAATATTGGCCAAAACCGCCTCCATCCACATCCCGTTCACGAATAGTAGACTGGTATCTCGCCCCAATCGGATGATCTCTACGACGGTGCGGAGCCAACGCCACGGCCTAAACATCCGCCGTGGGATGCGCACCACCCGAAAAGGGTGATCTTCGTTATCGTGATGGGGGTCCACACTATCGCTCAGCGTCACTACGGTAATATCGTGGCCCCGCTCGGAAAGGGCCGCTGATACCTGAGGCACATAGGTCGCTGGGCCACCGATATCGGGTGGAAAAATTCCAGTGACGATGAGGACGTTCATGCCCTAACCAAAGGCCCGTTTCATAGCGAAGAAGTTAAACCCTGTAGAATTATGCGTTGAATTAACTGGACGTCCACTCAGCAAGGTGGCTCAGACAAACTATGCTCAAGCGACGATGACCCAAGGCTACGGATGCCCAGGCTCCTCTGCCGGTAGGTGGGGAGCGGCCAGCAATAGGCCGATAATCGCGGAAAAGGCCATAGCGCCTTCGGTGTGAAAAGTCGTAGTCATAACGCCGGAGAGCGTGATAGTGATAAAGCACCCCAGGGTTCCCATCCAGACGACCTGTCCCCAGGGCGTAGTGAAGAATCGGCGGGACCGCCACCCCACAACCACGATAGAGCCTAACCAGAGGGCAAGAGCGCCTACGCCGAGCCACCCCATTTCCGCCAAGACGTTGAAGTAGAGACTGTGGGCGTGGTTCATATTCCTATTTACCGGGTAGCGCTGCCTATCAATATAGTTAAAGTTGCGCGGCCCAGCCCCCAAAAGGGGGCGCTCGTCGGCGAAGAGCAACGCCCCCCGCCACGTCTTAAGCCGGACGGTAATGGCCCCCGTGTAGAAAGGGTGAGAAGCGCTGAGAAAATGTCGCTTGACGACCGGAAGGTAGGTGACCCCGACGGAACCTACGAGCAGGGCCGCCACCACCCCCATCGCAAGCCGACCCCTACCCCTGGCTAACCCAAGGACGAGGAGAATAACGAGGAAGGTGAGGCCCGCCGAGCGCGAAAACGTGAAGAACATCGAGGGAATCATTACCGCCGCTCCTAGCGCGAACAACCACCAGTAGCGTCGCTCTTTGAGGTCCCCTGAAAAAATGAGGTAGGACAAGGCCAAAGCGATCATCATAAGGAGATATGTCGCCGTGTGGTTGGGATGGCCCAAGGAGAGGACTTTCACAGCGACGGCGTCGGCATGAGTTCGAGCCTCGATGGCCTGCGGGAGCCGGGCGAGAAACCCCCACAGCCCCACAATGGACCCCACAGCGGCGGCCCCACCAAAGAGGGCCCAGCACCTCTTGAGCCTCTCCCACGAGGTCACGGTGTTCAGGACCAGAAGAAAGGTTAACCAGGCCCGAGCCATATCCCACGCGCCTCGGAACCCCTGCAGGCGGTTGAGGGCCACAAAGGCGCTTGCAACGGCGACGGCCACTATGAGCGCCTGAGCGGCGCCTACCACCGTAAGCCGGGCACGTGGCGCATCGCCAATCAGAAGGCGTAGAATCCAACAGCCCACCGCCAGGGCGAAAGCGACATTTTTGACCGATTCGCTGAGCGGCAGGGCGACAATCATGATAGCGAGGGCGACGAACTGGCCGGCTTCGAGATGCCCTAGCGCATGCGACGCCCAATGGGGAATGGCAAACGGGAGAGGGGTGCCGAGAGAAACCGGCCTGCTCTTCACTCGCTCTTCTCCCCAAGGTGAACAATGTTCTCTTCCAGGATCCCCATGCTCAGGAGGTTCTCGATCATCGGCGCCTCGTGCTCCAGCGAGGCTACGAAGACAACATCGAAGATGAGCTCGTGCAGCGCCGACCGCTCATGGACGGGATGACCAAAAAAGGTCTCTCCAGCCCGGCGGTCATCGACAACACCAACAATCTCCAGGTCCGACCCATGCATACAGACGTAAGCAATCTCCGCCACCTCGCCGGCTCCGTAAAATGCGAGATGCTTGACCCCCCGGCCCCGCAGAGCATCGATGCGGCTTTGGATCTCCTGGCGCACGTTCCGATAGAAGCTCAAGGAGTATTGGAGATACTCGTAGGTAAGACGGGACTTTTCCATGAGTCCCGAAGGGGTCAGAATGTAGCGGATGTGATTGGCGCCCGCCCGGTGAATTTTGACGAATCCCTTATTGATGAGACGCTTCAGGTAGGCATTGGTCAAACCAAGGGCGATACCCAGCGACTTCGAAAGCGAACGCTGAGTAATCTTGACGTCGCTCTCAATCTCAGTCAAGAGCTGGAGTGTGCGGAGGTATTCCTTATCCATAGTCCTTTAAACTGGGGCCCCGTGTGGGAACCTAATGCTTGGAGAGAGAGCTCTTGGGAGGGGGGCTCTATTGATGAGAGGCGGCACAGCTTCGCCCCGTGGGTTACAGGGCTTTGTAACCGAAAACTAGAGGAAACGGGTGTGGCGCTGCTCCCGCGACCAAGGATGGCAACCCTCACATCCCCGGCGGTAGGAGCCCCCCTGAACAACCCCAGGTAGATGGGGGTGTTCAATTTTTGAACGATTATAACCGCTTATAAAATAGTGTCAAGGGGAAAATCGAGCTTATTGGGAAATGGTGAGAGAAGTCGCCACAAAAGGAGCGGCAAACGACCACGGGCGACACTTTTGAGACGATATCCAATTCATATAGGGCGAGGGGTCAGAGCGCCTCAGGGCCCGGCGCCGAGCCGGCCCGCGCCAGCGCCGTGAGCTTAAGGCGCCGGCCGGACAATACCGACTCCGCCAGGAGGCAGGCAAGGCCAGCGAGGACAATGGCCACGGAAACGACAGCATGGTAGACCAGGGCGGCTGAGAGGGCTTGAGCGCGGGGCAGCCCATAGAGGAGCAGCCCGCCCATGGTGGCGGCGTGCAAGGTCCCGACGGAGCTAGGCGCTGAGGGGAGACTCACCCCCAGGATCTGGAGGAACTGAAGGATGATAGCCGCCGAGAGCGGAAGGGCCACGTCAAACGCCCTGAAGAGGCAGAGGTTGATGGCCAACAACATCCCCCAGATGAGCGCAGTCAGGAAGAGAAAGGGAAGCATATCTCTGGCTGCTGGCACGCCACGGAGACCACCGACAAAATCCTCCCCCCACCCAACCACTTTCTCCACCCACGGGGCGGGAAGAAAGCTCAAGGCCCGGCGCAGGACAGAAGAGGTCCTCTCAGGGCTTCGAGCCATCCCCCACAGTACCAGCCCACCGATGAGGGCGACGGCGCCAAAGATCCCCGCGCCTACCCGCATCGAAAACTTCACGGCGGAGCCCATCAAGGGTGGGTCGACCCATCCCAGGGCGAGGACCATCAGTGGCAGAAACGAGATGGCGTCTACAAGGCGGTCCAACACCACGGTGGCGAAGACGCTGCTTGTCGGCACGCCACCTCCCTCCCCTGCCACCACGGCCCGCACCCACTCGCCCGCCCGGGCGGGGAGCACCATGTTTCCGAGAAACCCGATCCCCGTGGCCCGGATGCACAGGCCGAGCCCCAACGGGTGGACCGGCCTCAGAAGATAGGTCCACCGCCACGCCCGAATGCCGATGACTCCCGCACTGAGGGCAGCCATTGGCGCCAGCCACTCCAGCCGGATGTGTGTGAAGGCCAGGCGGAGCTGGGCCCACCCAACCCCTCGAAGTACCCAGCCTAAAAGGAGGATGCTCAGCGCAAATCCAGCAATGACGTGGCCTCGTTTCACTCGCCGTCCCTCGATTGAACAACGAACCCAAATTGTACTCGACCATCTCTTCAGGCACAACGCTGAGATATGTAGGGAGGGGGTTCCGCCTTAGGCGGACCTAAGGCGGAGAGGCCAACCTGCTTATGACATCATGATTTGGACGGCCCGCACCACCCGCTCGACCTCTTCATCCGTCAACTCCGGAAACATGGGAAGGCTCAAGACCTCCTTGGCCGCCCGCTCGCTTTCGACGAAGCTCCCCTCCCGGTAGCCCTCCCCCTCGAAAGCCTCCTGGGCCGGAAGCGACACGGGATAGTAGACGGCCGTGGATATGCCCTCCTCGGCCAATCGCTCCTTAAGGAGGTCGCGTCGGGGAGTCCGGACTGTGTACTGATGGTATACATGATACGCCCCCTCGGCCTCCTTCGGGCAAATGAGCCCCTCAACCTTCTCAAGCCCGGCCGTGTATGCAGAGGCGATTCGGCGCCGGGCGTCGTTCCACCCCTCGAGGTGAGGGAGCTTCGCCCGAAGAATGGCCGCCTGGAGTGCGTCTAGGCGGCTATTGTATCCCACCACCCGGTGGAGGTAGCGCTCGGCCGAGCCGTGAACGCGAAGCCGGCGGACCTCGTCGGCCAGGGCCGTATCGTTCGTTATCACCATGCCGCCGTCGCCGTAGGCCCCCAGGTTCTTCGTCGGGAAGAAACTAAGACAACCGGCGAGCCCCAGGGAGCCGACCATGCTTCCCCCGCAGCGGGCGCCGAAGGCCTGGGCGGCGTCCTCCACGACGGCGAGTCCGTGCCGGTCTGCCAGGGCGCCGATCTCCTCCATAGGAGCGGGGTGTCCGAAGAGGTGCACGGGGATGATGGCCTTCGTCCTGGCGGTAAGAGCTGCGGCGGCGGCATCGGGGTCGAGGGCGAAGGTCGAAGGGTCGATGTCCACAAAGACGGGCGTGGCGCCGCAGTAGACGACCACTTCGGCCGGAGCGATGAAGGTGAAGGCGGGAACGAGAACCTCATCGCCCGGCCCTATGCCTGCGGCCCGCAAGACCAGGTGTAGGGCGTCGGTGCCGGAGGCCACGCCCACGGCGTGGCTTGCGCCTAAGAAGGCCGCGACCTCCGCCTCCAGCGCCTCGACCTCCTCGCCTAAGACGAATTGGCCGCTTTCGACGACCCGGCGGACGGCCCCGTCGATGGCCTCCTTCATGGAGGCGTACTGGCGGGTGAGATCGAAGGCGGGGATCGGCATAGTTTCCTCGACGAGCGTGCGGCCATGCGCCCCAAAAACCAGCGGTTATTAAACCACCCAGAGCGGACCCGGCGCAAGGGGGATGTGGAGTCAGGGTCTCCGCCTGAGGCGGATTGTCGGTGTCCGGCCTTTAGGGCAGCGACCCGCCCGTCTAACCCACGGACAGGGTAAACCCTGTCCCTACAGGGGCACAAAACCATGTAGGGACAGCCTTTAGGCTGTCCGGCTTTTAGAACAGGGGGTCTCCGGCCTTTAGGACAGCGACCTGCCCGTCTAACCCACGGACAGGGTAAACCCTGTCCCTACAAAGGCACACGACGATGTCGTCCGCCTGAGGCGGAATTACCCGGACCGCTTAATCCCCTTCCCTCCTCCGAGGCGGGGCTGGTATACTGAAAGAGAGCTCGTGGAGTTTGGATGCTTTGAGGAAAGAGAGCGCAGCCGAATGAAACTTTCAGTCATCGTCCCTGCCTACAACGAGCGGGCCTTCATCGAGGAGATCCTTCGACGCGTCGAGGCCGTCCCGATTGATAAAGAGATCATCGTGGTTGACGACGGCTCGACCGACGGCACCAGGGAGGTCCTTGTTAAGCTGGAGGCGGAGGGCGGAATCAAGGTCATCTACCATCCAAGCAACCGGGGGAAGGGCGCCGCCATCCGGACGGCCCTTGCCCACGTCACCGGCGAGCTGACCATCATTCAGGACGCCGACCTCGAGTACGACCCCGACGACTATCCCGACCTCCTCGCTCCCTTTAGCAAAGGCCCGTGCGACGTCGTCTACGGCACCCGCCTGGCGCGGGGCAAGGTCCAAAGGGTCCATCTCTTCTGGCACTACGTGGGCAACAAGTTCCTGACCTTCGTAACAAACCTCCTCTTCAACTCCACCCTCTCGGACATGGAGACCGGCTACAAGGTCTTCAGGACCGAGCTGCTCAAGAGCCTAAAGCTCAAGGCCAACCGGTTTGACATCGAGCCGGAGCTGACGGCGAAGGTTCTGAAACGCGGCTGCCGGGTGTTCGAGGTGCCCATCGCCTACTACGGCCGCAGTTACGACGAGGGGAAGAAAATCACCTGGCGTGACGGATTTGTGGCGCTCTGGACCCTCGTCAGATATCGCTTGAGCGATTGAGGTTCGGCGACACGCTCGTCCAACCGGTCCATTTTCGCTCTTTTTTCGTTTTTTCCGCGATTTTCCGCGATTTTCCGAATATCGACCTACAATCTTTTTCCTTGATTTTCCGAATTAACGCTGGTATAGTGGTTTCGCAGAATCTCTCAAGCGCGTAAATTAACGTTCTCAAAGCTAAATTCGCTCCCTGCATGGGCGCGGCCGATACCGTCAGGTATCGTAGCAGAGAGGATGGCATCGGATGGCCGGCCAAGAGGCTCTCCCTGCCCTCCAGGAGAGGAAATACACCTGGGCCGTCGGCGGCGGTAAGGGTGGTACGGGAAAGAGCTTTCTTACGGCCAGCCTGGGCATACAGCTTGCCCGGCTCGGCCGAAATACAGTCATCGTAGACGCCGACCTGGGGGCGGCCAATCTCCACACCTGCCTGGGGATCAAGTCGCCCAAGGCGACTCTGGCGGATTTTCTCTCCGGCGACGTCCCTTCCCTTGAAGAGCTCCTTTTGGACACGCCCGTCGAGGGGCTCAAGCTCATAAGCGCCGCCAGGGACGTTTTCGAAATCGCCAACCCCAGGTTCCAACAAAAGCTGCGCCTGATTCGCCACATCCAGAAGCTGCCCGCCGAGTTCATCATCGTCGATATCGGCGGGGGGTCAAGTTTCAACATCGTGGACTTCTTCCTTAGCGCCAATACAGGAATTATGCTCACCAACCCAGAGCCCACCAGCGTGGAGAACGCCTACCGATTTCTAAAGAGCGCCATCCTTCGCAAGCTCTACCGGACAGCCGACGGGCGCGACCTCAAACAAACCATGCGAAAGGCTCTCGCCCAAGCCAACGGCCAAGAGATCAAGACCATTCACGACCTAATCCAACAGGTCCGGCCATACAACGGGGTCGTCGCCGAACGCCTGGAGCGGGCCATGCGGGAGTTCCGCCCTGTCCTTATTCTAAACCAAACCCGGCGCGAAGAGGATATCGATTTGGGCCAGGCAATCGAAGACATCGCTCGGAAGTACCTGGGGGTTGACCTCCGATACGTTGGGGCCATCCCATACGACGAGCAGGTTCACCTAGCCATCAAACGGTTTAAGCCGCTGCTGACAGAGTATCCGGCCAGCCGGTCGGCCGCATCCATCGAGACGATAACCCGCACTCTGCTCAGCATGACGGAGCAAGGCGGCCGCAGAATTAACGCTGTAGAGCAGAGCCGATGAAACCCCTAGCAGAGCTCACCTGCTACGAACTGCTCAACGTAGAGCTATGGGCCAGCGCAAAGGAAATTCAGAGAGCTTACCACGCTGGGCTCGCAACCTACGGGCCCGACTCCATCGCCGCACACAACGTTGTGGAGGAGGAGGAGAGGGCGATAATGCGCCAGCAGCTCTACGTAGCCTACCGAACTCTCATGGACTCCGGAAGCCGGGCCAGGTACGACCACTCCCTAAGCCATGAGGATGAATCAGCGCCGAAAACAGCTGAATTTGTTGAGGCGAAGCCGATAACCCCTACAAAGGCGCCCAAGAAATTCCGAGGCCCAAACTTAAAGCGCCACCGAGAGGCCCTAGGAATCAACCTGGAGACAATCTCTTACGAAACGAAGATTAAAGTTAGCCATCTTGAAGCCATCGAGGCCGAAGATATTGAAGCCCTTCCCGGCCCTTTCTTCCTCCGAGGCTTTCTAAAAACCTACGCCTCGTGTCTGGGGCTCGACCCGGACGAAGTAGTGAAGGGATTCCTGGAGTCCATCCCATAGCCCTCTCTTAACCTTCCCATTTCATAAAAACGTGACAATCCTCCCCCTCCCTCGATTTCATGACGAGGATAATCGCAAGCTGAGCGCTTGTCCCTGAACCTGCTCAGGCAGGCAAGGGCTGGATCGACCGCTCGAGGAGCTCGTTTAGGATTTATGGAAAGCGATGAACGAGGTCGGCGCAAGAGCCTTTAGGGGAGACCATGAAATAAGTGTTCTAGCCCGTGTTACATGCACTATATCAAGCTCTTGCAAAGGACATGTTTAGACTAAAATTTAACTTTTAAACTACCTTGTCCATAGACTGTTTTATGGAGCCCTTGGGTTGGGCGCCGACAATCTGCTCCTGGACGTCCGCACCCTTAAAAATAAGCAGAGTCGGGATACCACGGATGGAAAATCGGGATGCGGTTTTCGGGTTATCGTCAACGTTTAGTTTGCCCACCCTGAGCTTGCCTGCGTACTCTTCGGCCAGGTCTTCGACCACGGGTGCGAGGGTCTTGCAGGGGGCGCACCACTCGGCCCAAAAATCAACCATCGTGGGCAAACCGTCTTGTATTAGAAATTCGTCGAAGTTCTCGTCAGTCAGCTCAAGAATATTACCGCTCATAGCTGGAACGCTCCTTTACCGTTACGTCTATCAACAATTTTAGACCACCTTGAAGAGCCCCTGCCGCGTTTACACCTTCTATCAGGTTCGGTCCCCGACTGTCAAGGGACTCCCCCTAGGGGAGGCTTGCATTTCAACCCGGGGTAGCGTATTATGTCCATCGAGCGTACAATCCACAGACGTAACAGGGATGTCGAAATCCATAGCGAACCAAACAATCGCTCCGGGGCAGGCTATCGTTCTCGCTACACGCGAGCAGCCGGCGCAAGGCCGGCCAGCCTCTCATCAAGCCTACCCTAAAGGCCAAGGAGGCGTCAAATGGCGGAAGGCAAAACCACCATCAGCGTAATCAAAGCCGATATCGGGAGCATCGGGGGACACATCAAGCCCTCCCAGCGTTTGCTCGACCGGGTCACCGAGTTCGTCGAGCAGGAGGGCCGGGGCTTGATTACGGACTCCTTCATCTCCCACACCGGCGACGACATCGCCATCCTCATGGCCCACGATCGGGGTGTGGAGGACGAAGCGATCCACAAGATGGCCTGGGACGCCTTCTTGGTTGGCACCGAGACGGCCAAGGAGCAAGGCCTCTACGGGGCGGGCCAGGACCTCCTCAAAGACTCTTTCAGCGGCAACATCAAGGGGATGGGCCCGGCGGTGGCTGAGCTGGAGTTCGTCGAGCGGCCCAACGAGCCCTTCCTCTTTTTCGCTGCCGACAAGACAGACCCGGGTGCCTACAACCTCCCGATCTACCTCTCCTTCGCCGACCCTATGCACAATACAGGCCTCATGCTTTCGCCGGCCATGAGCGAGGGCTTCCAGTTCACCATCATGGATGTGACACACACCGAGGGAGACAAGGTAATCGAGCTCAACGCCCCCGAGGACCTTTACGATATTACGGCTCTTTTGCGCGACAACGAGCGCTTCGTGGTAGATAGCATCCACTCCCGGACCAACATGGAGCAGTGTGTGTCGGTCTCCACGACCCGCCTAAGCCTCATCGCCGGCCGCTACACAGGCAAGGACGACCCGGTCATGCTCGTTCGCACCCAGGGGGCCTTTCCAGCCACCGGCGAGATCCTAAGCCCTTTCCGCCTGGGTCACTACGTGGCCGGCTACATGCGGGGCAGCCACACAGGGCCCCTGATGCCGGTTAAGCAAAACTCCTCCATCAGTTTCTTTGACGGGCCACCAATCGTCTCGTCTGCCGCTTTCTGCGTCCACAACGGCAAGTTTACCGAGGCGGCCGACGTCTTCGACCACCCCTTCTGGGACCACGTTAGAGATTTGGTAAGCCAGAAGGCCATCGAAATCCGCACCCAGGGCTTCTCGGGCGTGGCGATGCTCCCATACTCGGAACTCGAGTACGGAGGCATCGTCGAGCGGCTTGGAAAGCTGGAGACTAAGTTCAAAGTCCGCTGAGAAGACGTTTCAAAAAGTAGCTAAGTGGATATGGGCCGGGTCCTGGAAAGGGCCCGGCCCTTTGCTATGCATAAGCGCAAATCTATTTAATGGACATATTTTGACGATATCATCTCCCCTAAACGCCTTAAAATGAAAGAGTTAATAACTCAAGATAGCCGAACCCGTGAATATTGATAATTCAGCAGAGGGCCGTTGGCCCCCTTCCGAACGACTAATCGCCTAGGTCTGCCCTTACGTCGTCCTTTCCTCCGTTCCAGGAGAAAACCCGCTGCTGGATTCAACCCTTTCATCCTTTGGGTACTCAAATAAATGCTGCACGCTGGAAGGTACATGCTCTTGCGGCATGTGCAAGGGCTACAGGGGTCACAATATCTGAGCCAGCACCAGGATCAAAGGGCCTTCAATCGCTTGTCGGGTTAGATAAGGACTAAGAAGTCGGGCGCTTCGAATTCTACGCAACTTCCTCTCGGCCGATGGGTTTGTATTTAACGGAGGCGTGGAGAGGTGTGTCGGAATAAAGCGAGATTGACGGATGGAGCCAGAACATCGTTGGATGGAGGCTTTGGCGGCTGGCGACGAGGCGGCCTTCGAACAGCTGATCGCCCGTCACAGCTCGGTCGTACTAAATACGATCCGACGGTTCGTGGGCGATACGGGCCGGGCCGAAGAGTTGACCCAGGAGGTTTTCCTCCGAGTTTGGCGGGCGGCTCCCCGTTACGAGCCGACCGCCGCGTTCCGAACCTGGCTATTTACAATCGTAAGGCGGCTATGTTGGAATGAGTTGCGCCGCGTCGGACGGGAAGTTTCCATCGACGAGGAGCTCGGCGAGGGCCCGTCCGGTGGAGGAATAGCCCGCCTGGCCTCGGAGGAACCGCTACCTGAAGATCGGCTCCTTTCGGCCGAGCGGGCTACGTTAGTAAGGGCGGCCATTCAAGACCTCCCCCCGGCCCAGCGGATGGCAGTAATCTGCCGACGATACGAGGAGCTTTCGTACGAGGAGATTGCCCAAGCGCTGGGAACAACGGTCTCGGCGGTAAAAAGTCTTCTGGTTCGAGCACGCCGCACCTTGGCGAAGCGCCTTGCTCCGTTGGTGGAGGGAGACAAATAATCGATAAGAGACACGAAACTTTCACCTCCCTATGGAGTTTACGGGACTAGAGAGGCCCATTATGTCGTGTGAGCAGATTCGCAACGAGCTTGCCGCCTACAGCGAGGGCTTTTTGAAGCCCCCGGAGGCGGCGAAGGTCGCTCAGCATCTTTCCATATGTGAGGCCTGTCGCGCCGAGGCCGACCGCCTCACCGGCGTATGGGAGCTCTTGGCCGACGACGAGCCTGTGGAGGTCCCGCCCGACCTCGCCCGCCGCACGCTCGAGCGGGCACGGGACGAGGGTCGTTCCGGGCTGAGCAGGGTTCCTCGATTCCCAACTTGGTACCGGTGGGCCGCCCTGGCCCTCGCTTCGGCAGCGGCGGTGCTGATAATTTTCGGGGATTTCGACCTCCATCGTACCTCCCGGGAGGCGCCACAGCTGGCGAGCCTCTCAGTTGAGGAGCGTCAGGTGGTGGCTAATCTCGATCTCCTCGAAGAGTACGACATCATTAAATATTTCGACCTGTTAGAGAAAATCGACCTCCCGGAGCACCAGGATGTGGTCCGGGAACAGTGAGGCGACTTGTGGATTTGGAGGGTTTGGAAGCGGCGAGGATCAATCCTCGTCATCCTGGTTTTGCTAGACTCCCCTGTGGGACGAAGCCCAGAACCCTTCAGCTGAGGAACCCCCTATGTCGACGTCAAGCCCAGGCAAGGGAGCCCTGATGAAACGAGCATGGCGTCAGCTTACCGCATTGGCCCTGGTTGTAGGATTCTTCGCCGCTCCGGCATTCGCTCAACGTGGCCCGACGCTGGAAGACTACCAGCGCCGCCTGGAGCGATGGCGAGCGTTTTCACCCGTAGATCGTCAGCGTCTAATCAATCTGTGGAGGGAATATCAGGGGCTCCCGGGCGACGAGAAGCTCGAGTTCAACCGCCGCTGGAATCAATGGCAGGACATGAATGCGGAAAAGAGGGCCCACATGCGAAGGAAGTATCACCAATTCCGCGAGCTTCCGCACAGGGAGCGCCGCAGTCTAATCGAACAACAGCGACCTCCCTTCCGGCCTCCCGTGATTATTCCGCCCCGCAACCCCATCGTTCCTAGAAACCGTACCTTCAACCAGCCCCGTAGGCCCTCCGTCTTCCTTCCTCGATACCGCTGAGCAATTATTTCTCCTTACCTGCCGCAACTTTCTTAAACCCCGTGGGTTCCTCTTGGCAGAAGCCTTAGATTCAGGCTCACATAGAGGAGAAGACATCATGAAGACCTTTAAGACCCTCACGATTCTCACCCTGGCTGTTGGCTTCAGCTTGGCGTCCATGAGCCCTGCCTGGGCCCGTAGCGGTCGCCACAGCCGGCACGGTATCATTGGCCTTCACGCCTTCCACCCCTACCACGGAATCCACGGTCACCACAAAACCCACCGTCGCCACTTCTTCCACCATCGCCACGGCTTCCGCGCCCGCCACGACTTCCGCGCCCGCCACGACTTCCGCGCCCGTCACGGCTTCCGCGCCCGCCACGACTTCCGCGCCCGCCACGACTTCCGCGGTCATCGTTTCCCGAGGTGACCCCATAATGCGGCAGACGCTTAGTTAGGAGAGGACATCATGAAGTTCTTAAAGACGACGACTCTCGCCCTGGTTGTTAGCCTTTGCTTGGCACCCATGAGCTCGGCCTGGGCCCGTAACGGTCGCCACGGTATCCGCGGTGGTTCCGCTATCCACGGCGGCCACGGCTTCCGCGGCCATCACGGCTTCCGCGGTCGCCACCATGCCATCCCCATCCATTCATCGTCCACCACAATCATCGAGAGGCATGACAACGGAGCCGCTTTTGTCGCGCTGGCCAGCGGAACGATGCTAGGGCTCGTCGTAGGCTCCTTGGTCAACCAGCCCCATCCGACGGCCCAGCCGCAGGTGGTGGTTGTCCAGGCTAACCAGCAGAGGTATCTGGAGCTGGAGATCGAGCGGGAGCGCGCCAGGGCCCGTACCTTGGAGCTTGAGCTGGAGCTCAGGTACCTGGAGCAAGGCCTCTATTAGGAACACCTCTACCCACTGCGAGACAGCCAGGGATGAGGGCTTCCCATCTGATGTAGATTTCCCCCGCCGGCTTTTCCACGAATAAGGGGCAGAGGTCCTGTCTCTCCTAGAAATGCTTCCTTGCTATGAGAGAGCAACCGTGCTTAGCCTATCGGTCCCTGGAAGGAATATCGGGGGTCATATGAAACGGTAACAGGTCCGGCGGGTCGAGGAAAGAAGCCCGTGGAGGGTCTTTAGGAATAACCCAGCAGCGGGAAGCCGGACCTTATTTTTCGGTGTAGACACCCAGGCGTCGGAACCTATCGTAGCGATGGGCGATAAGCTCCTCGGGGCTCATGGCCATGAGCTCCCCCAGGTGGCGGCGGATGACCCGGCGCAGCAGCGAGGCGGCCCGATTGTGGTCGCGGTGGGCCCCTCCCATGGGTTCTCTGACAATTTCATCCACAACCCCGAGCTCTGAAAGGTCCTTGGCCGTAATCTTCATGGCCTCAGCCGCCTCGGGAGCCTTGGCGGTGTCGCGCCAGAGGATGGAGGCGCAGCCTTCTGGGGATATGACCGAGTAGATGGCGTTCTCCTGCATGATGACCCGATTGCCGACGCCAAGGGCCAAGGCGCCTCCGCTGCCCCCCTCGCCTATGACGGCGGCGATAAAAGGCACTCGGAGGGTGGCCATCTCAAACTGATTCCGCGCGATCGCCTCGGCCTGGCCACGCTCCTCTGCGCCGATGCCTGGGTAAGCGCCGGGGGTGTCGATCAGGGTTAGAATCGGTCGGCCGAATTTCTCGGCGATCTTCATCAAGCGCAGGGCTTTCCGGTAGCCCTCGGGATGGGCCATGCCGAAGTTGCGGTAGACCTTCTCCTTGGTGGTGCGTCCCTTTTGCTGGCCCATTACCATGATGGGCACGCCTTCAAACCAGGCCATGCCCCCTACCAGGGAACGGTCGTCGGCGTAGGAGCGATCGCCGTGGAGCTCAATGAAATCCGAGCACATAAGCCGGATGTAGTCGAGCGTGTACGGCCGTTTGGGGTGGCGGGCCAAGAGGGTACGCTGCCAGCGGTTCAACTTGAGGTAGAGGTCTCGGGTCATCTGCCGGGCTTTCTTCTCCAGCCGGCGTATCTCCTCGTCCACATCCATCCCGCCGCCGTTGGCGATAATTCTCAGCTCCTCGATCTTCTTCTCAATCTCAACGATAGGACGTTCAAATTCAACCGATTGAAGAGGCATTATAATAGCTCCTAGTTATGGAAAGTTTGATAAACGAAAAGCCAATGATATTCCAGGGGGACTAGAAAGTCAAGTCCTTCCGGCTAATTCAGTCGAAATGAACTAGGTTTTGGCCCAATAGGGCCTCCACCTCCTCGATGAGTTCCGAAGAGGCGGCGACTCCGAGGTCGCGGTTGAGGGCGAGAGTCGTCTGGCGTCGGTCCGCGCTGGTGAGCTTGAGCTCTACCCTAGCATCCCCAGGATGGCGTTTAAGAATAGACTTGAGCTCCGCCAAGTCTTTACTGGTGAGCCCCGTCGTAGGCACCCGAACAGCGACACGAGTGGCCACCCGCTCGGCGTACTCGCTCAGGGGGGTGACGGCCGCGCCGATCACCTTGACAGCGTCATCGGCGACATCTACCGTGCCGCGGACCATCACCGGCTGCTCCTCTCCCATCTCGACGGCCATTAGGAGCTCCTCGGCCTGCTTAAAGAGCTCCGGGAACACAACTATTTCCAGGAATCCGTGGAGGTCCTCCAGGGTGATGAAGGACATGCGGTCGCCGTGTTTGGTCGTCAGAATTCGATTCTTGACGACGAGGCCCCCAATGGCGACCTCCTCGCCGTGGCTCATCTCAGCAACCGAGGCGGTGGTGGCCGTCGCAAATCGGCGGATGGCCTTGGTGTAGGCGGCAAGGGGGTGGCCAGTGATGTAGAAACCGAGGGCCTCTTTCTCGTTGGCGAGCCTCTCGGCGTCGCTCCACTCGGGCCCTTCCAGAGAGGGTTCGTCGAGGCCGCCCGCCTCAGGCGCGAACATCCCCATCTGGCCTATCGCCTGGTCGCGTTGAAGGCGCTGGCCGGCCTCCATCGTAGCCTCGAGAGCTTGAAGGAGGGGTTGTCGGCTCAGGCCCAGGGAATCGAATGCCCCGCACTTGATGAGGCTCTCGGCCACCCGTCGGTTGACGGCCCTGAGATCCGCCCGGCGACAGAAGTCGGCCAGGCTCGTAAATGCCCCACCCTCGGCGCGAGCCGACAAAATGGCGTCCACGGCCGACCCGCCTACGTTCTTGACCGCGGCAAGGCCAAATCGAATCGTATCTCCAACGACGGTGAATTGCTTGTCGCTCTCGTTGACGTCGGGGGGCGAGACGGTAATTTCCATCTCGCGGCACTCGCCCATGTAGACCATGACCTTGTCGGTGTTTTCGGCCTCGCTCGTAAGCAGGGCCGCCATGAACTCAACCGGGTAGTTGGCCTTTAGAAAAGCGGTCTGGTAGGCGATGAGCCCGTAGGCGGCGCTGTGGGACTTGTTGAACCCGTAGCCCGCAAAATACTCCATCCGTTGGAAAATGCGCTCGGCTTTGGCCTGATCGATGCCCCTTTCGGCGGCCCCTTTGAGAAATCGCTCCCTCTGAAGGGCCATCTCATCAGGACGCTTCTTTCCCATGGCCCGCCTGAGGATGTCGGCCTCCCCGAGCGTAAAGCCCCCCAGGCGGCTCGCGATTTCCATGACCTGCTCCTGGTAGACGATGACGCCGTATGTCTCGCGCAGCACTTCTTCGAGCTCCGGGACTTCGTAGGTTATATCAACCTGTCCGTGCTTGCGGAGGATGAAGTCGTCAACCATCCCGCTTCCCAGGGGCCCCGGACGATAGAGGGCCACTGTGGCGATGACATCATCTATCGCGGTGGGCTTTAGCTTGCTAAGCAGCTCCCTAATGCCCCGGCTCTCAAGCTGGAAGACGCCGAAAGTGCGGGCCTCGGATAGCAATTGATACGCGGCAGGGTCATCCAGGGGGATATCGGCCAGGGCGAGCTTGAGCCCTCGGGAGGCCTCGATAAGCCTCAGGGCGTTTGCCATGAGGGTGAGGGTCCTGAGACCCAGGAAGTCCATCTTCAAAAGCCCCAGGGCTTCTACGTAGTGCATGGCGTATTGGGTGGTCACCTCGCCCTTGGCCCCTTTATAAAGAGGGACCATCTCGGTCAGCGGCCAGGGGCTTATTACGACCCCTGCTGCGTGCGTCGAGGCGTGGCGGAGGAGCCCTTCAAGCCGCTCGGCGGTGCCGAGAAGCGTATCGGTCCGCTCGTCGCGCTCCCTTAGGTCCTTCAGGCGCGGCTGCTCGGCCTGGGCCTCTGCGAGGGTTATTTGTAGCCGGTCGGGGACGAGCTTGGCGATCCGGTCCACATCGCCGTAGGGCATATCGTACGCCCGGCCCACATCGCGGATAACCGCCTTGGCCATCATGGAGCCGAACGTGATAATCTGGGCCACGTTGTCGCGGCCGTACTTGCCGACGACGTATTCGATGACCTCGTCCCGGCGCTCCACGCAGAAGTCCACGTCGATGTCGGGCATGCCTATGCGCTCGGGGTTCAAGAACCGCTCGAAGAGCAGCCCGTAGCTGAGCGGATCGAGGTCGGTGACTCCCAGGGCGTAGGCGACGAGGCTTCCTGCGGCGCTTCCGCGTCCCGGCCCCACGGGGATGCCCCGGCGCTTGGCGTAGTCGATAAAGTCCCAAACGATGAGGAAGTAGCTTTCGTAGCCCATCCCGGTGATGGTGGCGAGCTCCTTCTCAAGACGGGCGTGGTAGGCCGCCTCGTCGGTCCGACGGCCCTCCTTATCACGGATGTGGGCGAGTCGCCGCTCGAGCCCCTCGGCTGCGAGTTTTTCGAGGTAGCCGTCGAGGCTCTCGCCGTCGGGGACGGCGTAGCGGGGAAGGTTTACCTGGTCGAACCTAAGCTCCAGGTTGCAACGCTCGGCCACCGCCAGGGTATTCTCTACCGCCTCGGGAAGCGCCCCGAAAGTCGCCTTCATCTCCTCGGCGCTCTTGACGTAGAACTCCTCTGTGGCGAAGCGCATCCGTCCCGGGTCACTCATGGTCTTGCCGGTCTGGATACAGAGCAGCACCTCGTGGGCCGGGGCGTCGTCGCCGCTCAGGTAGTGGCAGTCGTTGGTGGCGACGACCTGCGAGCCGAGCTCGCGGGCGAGCCCGCGCAGGGTCTCGTTGAGCTCCCTCTGGGCGGCGATACCGTGGTCTTGAAGCTCAATGTAGAAGCGGTCGCCGAAAAGCTCCCGGTAAAATAGGGCCGCCCGTCGGGCCACATCAGGCTGGCCGCGGACGAAGTTGGTGGCGATCTCCCCGCTCATGCACCCCGAAAGGCAGACGAGCCCCTCCGAGTGCTCTTTGAGGAGCTCCTTGTCTATGCGTGGCCGGTAGTAAAACCCGGTCAGATACCCTTCCGAGACGAGTTTGACCAGGTTCTTGTAGCCAGTGAGGTTTTTGGCGAGCAGGGTCAGGTGATAGTTGGTCTCTCCGCCGGACGCCTGGGAGCGCTCACGGCGGTCGCCGGGGGCGACGTAGACCTCGCAGCCGATGATGGGCTTGATGCCGGCATCGAGGGCCTTCCGGTAGAACTCGATGGCGCCGAAGAGGTTTCCGTGGTCGGTCACGGCGACGGCCGGCATCCGGTGCTCGTTTAGGCGCTCAAAGAGCGGCCCCAGCCGAATCGCCCCATCCAGCAGGCTATACTGCGTGTGGAGATGGAGATGAACGAAATCCGAGTGGCGCACTAATTATCCCTTAAAATAATAGTTATTATTACCTTATTAACTCACCATTATCATCAAACATTGGACATGTTTCTATGCCAAAGGCATTCCATATTCGATCAGATATCTCCGCTGCCACCTTGCCAGGAACGAAAGCGGGAGATACCTGAAAAAGCTCCACATATAGCCCTTCTCGAAGATTATACTTACCAATTGTACCTGGCCCGGGTCGATAAGCATAAGATTTTGGATGCCCTTCTCTTAAAACCCATTTTATGGCCTGTGGCATATTAGCTCTTATTACGAGTGTCTCATAAATTGAACTTTGTTCGTATACTGCCTTAGAGAAGTGAAGAAAGCTTAGAATGAATCCACATACAGCATATGGATCAAGTAATAACGATTCTTCTTGAGCTTGCTTTTCATCACCAAGGTCAATACTACGCAACAATAAATAATCACCCGCAACGCTGAGTTCAACATGGCCATTTCTCCATACTTCAAGTCGCTGTTGGTTTTCTCTTTCTTGAGAAGCACCATGAAGGAATGGTCTCACCATCTCCACTGAAGTAACATTATATCCTTCTTGCACGTAGGGAGGGTTCGTGAAGAGCTGCTTAATCTGGCTTGAAAGAGGGTTAACTAGCCCTGGGCTTAAACTTAATGGAGTGGATGATAATTGAAATCCATCGGGCGGAATATCGCCAAATGAACGAATCCCCCTTCGCCCTTCTAAGAACTTTTCAATGTTTTCTTGAATGCCAGAAGTTTGATTGAAAAGTTCTCGGATTTCATCTACGGTCATCCGAGACTTTTGGTTTCCGTGGCGTTTCCAAAATCGATTCTCTCCCTTGAAAGTAACCATATGTGGTCGCCTTGCGCTCCGAGGTATGCGTATTACAATTGCTTCACGCCCAGAACTTAAGCTAACAACATTAAAATCCAGCCCAAATATTCTCTCTTGAATACAAGCCAAGGCAGTAGATATTATACGAGACAATTCAGACTCTGCGTCCTCTATTCCGACAAGCTCGTCCGCTTTAGCATCTTTATCAGATATTCCAATTACGATGTGTCCACCGGATGCATTTGCAAACGAAGATATGTCACGTATCATCTCACGTGTGTCACGGTCGGAACGTGAGTATGATGTTCCCTTGAACTCTAATGTAGGTCCTTCAGGAACCTGTGCATCACAAAGCCCTTGAAGTTCAGCTTCTCCAATTTCACTTACCGGTTTCTGTAAAAGAGGCATGCTTCCTAATGTGCCTCCCCTACTCCCACTCAATCGTCGCGGGGGGTTTGGAGGAGATGTCGTAGACGACGCGGTTGACGCCCTTGACCTCGTTGATGATCCGGTTGGATATACGTCCCAAGACTTCGGGGGGGAGATGAGCCCAGTCGGCCGTCATCCCATCCACGCTGGTCACAGCCCTGACGGCGACGACGTGCTCGTAGGTCCGCTCGTCGCCCATCACCCCGACGCTCTTGACCGGCAACAGAACGCAGAATGCCTGCCAGCAGCTATCGTAGAGGTCGCTACGGCGTAGCTCCTCGATGAAGATGGCGTCGGCCTCCCTAAGCAGGTCGCACCGCTCTTCGGTCACCTCGCCGAGGATGCGGACGGCCAGGCCCGGGCCCGGAAACGGGTGGCGGCCCACGATGACCTCGGGGATACCCAGCTCGCTTCCGACGGCCCGCGCCTCGTCCTTGAAGAGCTCCCGCAGGGGCTCGACGAGCTCGAACTCCATCTCCTCGGGCAGCCCTCCGACGTTGTGGTGGGTCTTAATCGTCTCCGAGGGGCCCCGGGTGGAGGTCGACTCGATGACGTCCGGGTAGAGGGTCCCCTGGGCGAGGAAGGCGAAGCCGCCGAGCTTCCTGGCCTCTTCCTCGAAGACGGCGATGAACTCAGCGCCAATCCGGCGGCGCTTCTCCTCCGGATCCTCAACCCCCTTGAGCTGGCTTAAAAATCGCCCGGCGGCTTTCACCAGGCGGACGTCCATGTTGAAGTGGTCGGAGAAAACCTCCATGACCTCGTCGGCCTCGCCCTTTCGAAGCAGGCCGTTATCGACGAAGACGCAAGTCAGCTTATCCCCCACGGCGCGGTGGAGGAGGGCGGCGGTTACCGAGCTATCGACCCCGCCGGACAGGGCGCAGAGCACACGCTCGCCACCCACCTTCCCGCGGATGGCCTCGGTGGCCGCCTCGACGAAGGAGCTCACGGTCCAGGAGGGCTTAGAGCCGCAGACGCCGTAGAGGAAGTTCTTCAGCATCTCGGCCCCCCCGAGCGTGTGGACCACCTCCGGGTGGAATTGGATGCCGTAGAGCCGTTTGGCCCGATGACGCATAGCCGCCACGGGGCAACCCGACGTGTGGCCGATGACCTCGAAACCCTCCGGCAGGCGGGCGACCCGGTCTCCGTGGCTCATCCAGACAGGTACGATGGGCCGAGCCCCGCTTGGATCGAGGGCCTCGTCGGCCACAAACGCGTCGGGAGGAAGATTGGCGAAGAGGTCGCTTTCGTCGTCCACGGCAAGGTGGGCCCGGCCGTACTCCCTCTCGCCAGCGGCCTCGACCTCGCCCCCCAGCTCCTTGGCCATAAGCTGCATCCCGTAGCAGACGCCGAGGACGGGAACTCCCAGGTCGAAAATCTCAGCCCCCCGGCTGGGTGATGCTGGGTCAGTGACGCTTGCCGGCCCTCCCGAGAGGATGAGCCCTTGAGGGGCCCACGCCTGAATCTCTTCGAGCGGCCAGTCGTAGGGGACTATCTCGCAGTAGACCTCGGCTTCGCGGACCCGCCGCGAGATAAGCTGGGTGTACTGCGAGCCGAAATCAAGTATAAGGATTCGGTCTCGGTAGCAGGCGGAGTCGTCCATGTCCTACTCGCGTTGGTAGTTGGGCGCTTCCTTGGTGATGATGACGTCGTGGACGTGGCTTTCGCGGAGCCCCGCTTGGGTTATCCGCATAAAGCGGGCGTTCTGCCTTAGCTCCTCGACGGTTTGGCACCCGCAGTAGCCCATTCCGGCCTGGAGGCCACCGACGAGCTGGCGGACGTTATCGGCCACGGAGCCCTTGAAGGGGACGCGGCCTTCCACGCCTTCGGGCACGAGCTTCGAGGCCTCGAAAGTTTCCTCCTGGGCGTAGCGGTCCCTGGCGCCCTCATCCATCGCCCCGATGGAGCCCATCCCCCGGTAGACCTTGTAGGAGCGGCCCTGATAGAGAACCATCTCGCCGGGGCTCTCTTCGGTTCCGGCGAAGAGGCTCCCGATCATTACCGAATAGGCCCCTGCGGCCATTGCCTTGGTTACGTCCCCGGAGAATTTGATGCCTCCGTCGGCGATGATAGGCACCCCGTGGCGCTCGGCGGCCTGTGCCGCATCCATGATGGCTGTCATCTGGGGCACCCCCACGCCGGCTATCATGCGGGTGGTGCAGATGGAGCCTGGTCCGATGCCCACCTTGACGGCGTCGGCCCCGGCTTGGATTAGGCCCTCGGCCCCCTCGGCCGTCGCCACGTTGCCGCCCACCACCTGAAGGTCGGGGTACCAGCCCTTGATGGTCTCCACCGCCTCCAGGACTCGCTCGGAGTGGCCGTGGGCGGTATCCACCACCACCACGTCCACCTCGGCCTTGACAAGGCCCTTGAGACGGTATTCCATCTCCGGGCCGACCCCAACGGCGGCTCCGACCATGAGCCGCCCCAGAGAGTCTTTGCAGGCGAGGGGGTACTTGCGGCGCTTCTCGATATCCTTGATGGTGATCAATCCCTTGAGGTTGAAGTCGTCGTCCACGACGAGGAGCTTTTCAATCCGGTGCTCGTGAAGCAGGCGAATGGCATCATCGAGGGTCGTGCCCTCGGGCGCCGTTATGAGGTCCTCCTTGGTCATGACCTCACTGACCTTCTTGGTCATCTCGGTCTCAAAGCGAAGGTCCCGGTTGGTGAGGATGCCGACAAGCCGGGGGCCCTCTGTGATGGGCACACCGCTGATGCGGTAGCGGGCCATTAGCTCGAGGGCCTCGGAGACCAGTTGGTCGGGCCGCATCGTGATGGGGTCTACGATCATGCCGCTCTCGGAGCGTTTGACCTTATCCACCTCGCCTGCCTGCGCCTCCGGCGAGAGGTTCCGGTGGATGATGCCGATGCCGCCCTCCTGGGCCAGTGCGATCGCCAGGCGCGCCATCGTCACCGTATCCATCGGAGCGCTCACAAGGGGGATGTTGAGCCGAATCGAGCGGGTCAGCTGGGTGGAGGTGTCACAATCGCCGGGCAAAACCTTCGAGTGGGCCGGAACGAGCAACAGATCGTCGAAGGTGAGCCCTTCGGTAAGCTCCTCGGGGTTTAACATTGGTGAATACTCCTCTTCCAAGGAATGATAGCTATTCCTGCGTTGCCACCACAACCGGCGAGGCGCCGTCCCACCCCGCCTCAGTCTTTAGATTTTCAGATGCTCCCAACTACGCAGCCGCCCTATTTTACCTGAAAGCGCCGCTCCATTTCAGCTCTTTCCATTACAAGGACGACCGGCCGGCCGTGGGGGCAGACCAGCGGGGAGCGGCAGTCGGCCAAGGCTTCAACCAGCGAGCGGGCCTCGGCCTCGCCCATCGTGCGGCGAGACTTGAGCGCCGCCTGGCAGGCCGTGGCGATGAGAACCTTTTCCCTGGCCTCTTCCTCGGGGGTAGCGCCGTCTAGGGCGATGAGGGCTTCAAAAAGGGAGCGGACCTTTTCCTCCACGGAGTCTTCGCCCCACAGGGCGGGCACCCGCTTGACCAGCACCGTTTGGCCCCCGAAGGGCTCCACCCCAAGGCCCATCTCGCCTAAAATCTCCGCCCGGTCCTCCAGGACCGCCGCCTCGGCAGGAGAAACCTCCAGGGACAGGGGCACCAAGAGCTCCTGGGTCGCCACACGATCATCGGTACTCTGGGAGGCGAACTGCTCGTACAAAACCCGCTCGTGGGCCGCGTGCTGGTCTACAAGGAGCAGCCCGGCCTCCGTCTCGAAGCAGAGGTAGGTCTTGTACAGCTGACCCACGTAGCGGCCTCCGTCGAGGACCGAAGGAAGCTCCTCCTGGGGCCGAGCGATAGAGAGGGTCGGCTGCCGAAGCGCCCCGAGGCCTGGGCGCTCAGGATGGAGGGCCTCTCCGGACGGGCGAGACCGGGCCAAGAAGCTCTCGATTGCTTGCCCAACCCTCTGGCGCCTCTCGGACTCCGATGCTAGAGGACGCGGAGGAGGAGCCGGGGCGGGCACGGGCCGCACTCCCTCCAGGGACGCCTTCAGCGAGCCGCGAAGGAGGTCGAAGACCTCCCCCGGCTTCTGGAAACGCACCTCCTGTTTGGTCGGGTGTACATTGACGTCCACCATGTCAGAGTCAACCGCCAGCCTGATGACGGCCACCGGATGACGGCCCGGCGGCAGGAGCCCCTCGTACGCTTTAGAGATTGCAAAGGCGAGCCGGCGATCTCGGAAAGGACGCCCGTTGAGAACGAGGTGCTGGTGGTCGCGGCTGGAGCGGGTGATGGTGGGAGGTGATGCCATGCCGCGCAAACTAAGCCATTCCCCCTCTCCATCCACAGGGAGGAGGGCCTCGGCCATTTGCCTGCCGAAGAGGCTCGCGATCCGCTCGGCCAGGGTCTCGACCGCCGGGATAGCCATCACGGAGCGCCCGGCGCTGACCAGCTTAAATGCCACCCCCTCGTGGGCCAGGGCCAGAGCGGTCACCGTCTGGGCTATCTGGGCCAGCTCCGTAGCCGGCGCGCGCAGGAACTTGCGCCTGGCGGGGGTGTTGAAGAAGAGGTCGCGGACCTCAACGACGGTGCCCGGTGGACACCCCATCGGCTTGGACTCTATAAGCCGTCCCCCCTCAACCTCCACCCGAGTTCCACCCACATCTTCGGGCAGCGCCGTCGTCAGGGTGCATCGGGAAACAGAGGCGATGGAGGGAAGCGCTTCTCCTCGGAAGCCCAGGCTGGCTACCCGTTCCAAGTCATCGACCGATGAGATTTTGCTCGTGGCATGGCGTTCGAAGGCGACTTGCGCATCTTCTGGGCCCATGCCGCAGCCGTCGTCGGCCACGCGGATAAGGCGGACCCCTCCCCCCTCGACTGTCACCTCGACAGAGGTGGCGCCGGCGTCGAGGGCGTTCTCGACGAGCTCTTTGACCACAGAGAACGGCCGCTCCACCACCTCCCCGGCGGCGATTTGATTGGCCAGGGAATGTGGGAGAATGTGGATGCGGCGACCTGACGTTGCGGTGGCCATAAGACGTCTACACGAAAGGTTGCTTCGAGTGCGCCGAATGTTCAACAATATAATCGGGGACGCCTTCTTTGTCAAGGGAAACTGCTATATATTGCGTTTTTTCCACGGATTTCCGTGTTTTTCCACAATATGTTGTGGAAAAAGTCGCCACCCTACTCTTCCCCCGCCGGATAATCCAGGCGGGCCCACCATTGAGGATCAATGTCAGGGAATAGCTTATCTCGCGCCTCACAAGCTTCCAGAAACGCCTCATCGCCTTCGCCAAGCCCCTTCCCACTGCCCATGCTTTCAGCCATCGCGGCCAAACGATTGAAGTCCTCGGCATGCAAGGCGAGCCGAAGCTCAGCGTAGTCCCTGGCGCTCCAGGTGGATATGAGAAACTGCCAGTCGGAGGCCTGGAGGAGAAGCAGCTCGCGGGCGGCCTGCTTGAGAATCCGCTGGAGGTACGAGTCCTCGGTCCTGTCGGCATAATCCCCGGCAATCTTCATCATACGCTCCTCGGCAGCGTAGATGTGTCTCCAGCTCCACTCGGTCCACTCGTTGAGCCAAATCCAGTGGAAGCCTCCCTCGCCCCACGAACCCTCGGGGATGGAGATTTCCGTTTTCGTCGGGCGCCTCTCGAGATATTTCCCGCAGGTGGTGAGCTCCAGCTCCGGGTCGGCAGCCAACCACTTAAGGACATAATAGAGCCACCGGGGGCCCTCGAACCACCAATGTCCGAGGAGCTCCGCATCGAAGGGGGCCGTAAGGATGCCGGGGCTTCCAGCCTCGGAGCGGTGCTTCGATAATACACCCTTAACGAGCCCGACGAAGTGGGAGGCGTTTTCCTTAATCCGCGCCTCGACGGCCCCATTATCGTAAACCTCCTTGTCGGCCATGTCGGTCTTGGGGCCCGTGACCTTCCAATAGCGAAGCCCACCGGGGAAGCGTTTCTTGTGGAAATCGAGGTAGCTGCCGTCACCCGGGTACCCCGCCTCCCCGCTCCAAACCTGAACGCCGGTCTCCGGGTCACGAGTGAATACGGCCACGGGCCTCTGGCTTTTCAGGCTGGATGAGACGAGGAAGGGTTCGTAGGCCGTCTTCGTCACGTCCTCGGGCAGCGGCTGGTAAGACTTCTCAAACTGGCCCCATAGCTGCTTTAGGGCCTCGAAGCGGGATAGGTAGACGCCAATGGGGCGGCCGCCCTTGAGCATGTGGGAATCGATGATGAAATAGTCAATGCCGTTTTCCGACAGGAACTCCTCCACCCCTTTTCGTGGGTACGGCTCATCGGAGAACCCGGCAATAGGCGGTTTCCAGGGGTACCCAGGCCGGTAGGCGCACTCGGGCAACCACATCCCCCGGGGCGGTCGGCCGAAGTGGCGCTCATGGCTCCGAATGCCCTGGCGAACCTGGGCCTGGATTGAGCGGTCCTGGCTTAGGAGCGGAAGGTAGCCGTGGGTGGCCCCACTCGTAATGATCTCAATATGGCCAGCCTCCTGGAGGGCGGAGAAGGCCCCGACGATATCCAGGCCGTAGCGCTCGGTGAAGTCTCTAAGCAGGCCCTGGTAAGTATCGCGCCAAATGGACGCCTGGCGCAACATGGGGGCATCGCCAATCTTTGCGAAGTGCCGCTCGTCGGAAACTGCCGCCTCCATCTTCATCACCAGATACTCCTGAAATTCGGCGATGAAGGTCCCGTCCCGAAGCTGTTCACAGAGTACCGGGGTGAGGCCCATGGTTACCCCGGGTGAGATGCCCTCATCCACGAGGGAGTAGAGGACGTTGAGCAATGGTATGTAGGTCTCGGCCGCGGCCTCATTGAGCCAGTCCATCCCGTGAGGCCAACGGCCGTGGCCGACGACATAAGGGAGGTGGGCGTGCAAAACGAAGGTAAAGTACCCCATCGGCTCCGTCACATTTAATGCTCCACTATGCGGTAAGTTATAATCTTAATTATCAATTAATTATAATCGTTGACCTTATATATTACATTAAAACCATGCTGAGGTCGAGCACCTCTTCGATGACTCCTGCCAGGACCCCCCGCTCTATCCGTTGTCCGTCACTGAACTCCTCCAGATAGGGAACAACGCCCAGGAGGGGAATGCCCGTCAACCCCTCAACCACGCCCGGATTCGTCTCCTCCGCCTGACCTCGCACTGGAGCGGTTTGGGAGAGGACTATTCCGGCCACCGACGCTCCGGCGACCTGGAGTGCCCGCACGGTAAGGGTCGTGTGGTTGATGGTCCCCAGGCCCAGCCGACCCACAACGAGGACAGGAAATGCGACTCTCTCGATAAGGTGGATGACGCATCCTCTGTCGTCGTCGAGGGGGACATAGAGACCCCCGGCCCCCTCGCACAGGGTGAAGGCATGGCCCGAAGCGACCGCCCGGACGGCTGCCTCCAGCTCCTCAAGGCTGATCGTCACCCCTTCGCGCTCCGCTGCCACGGCGGGGGCGAGGGGAGCCTCAAGCCGCACAGGGCAGATGGCCTCCAAGGGCTCTTGTGCGCCGGCCATCCGCTTGAGGAAGGCGGCGTCGGCCGGGAAAAGCCCGTTGGAGGTCCGAACGCAGCCGCTCTCGACGGGCTTCACCACTCCCACATCAACCCCCCGGGCGGAGAGGGCCGCCGCTATGCCGCCGGCAACGAGGGTCTTTCCGACCCCCGAATCAGTCCCCGTGACAAAAAGTCCCCGGCTCACCCCTATTATTCCTCCTCTGTTGCCGCCTGGATGGAGGCCTCGGTCACCTCAAGGAGCCTGTCGCACTGCTCAAGGGTCATACCCACGGGTGGCATGAGCACGATTACGTTGCCGAGAGGACGAAGGATGACTCCCTGGGCGCGAGCCTCCAGAATGGTCTTGATGCCCATCCGTTCCTCCCACCCGTAAGGCTCTCGGCTCTCCTTGTCTCGGACCAGCTCGATGCCGACCATCAGACCCCGCTGGCGGACCTCTCCTACGTGGGCCAGCCCCCGGATACGCTCCAGCCCCAAGGCCAGCCTTTCGATAAGGGCCTTCAGATGACCCTTTGTAGCCGGGCGCTGGAGAATTCTGAGGCTCGCAAGCCCGGCCGCGCACCCCAAGGGGTTGCCCGTATAGGAGTGGCCGTGGAAAAAGGTCTTCTGATCCTCATATGACCCGAGGAAGGCCTCGTAAATCTCTTCGGTCACAAGGGTCGCGGCGAGGGGAAGGTAGCCCCCCGTGATACCCTTGGCCAAACAAAGGATGTCGGGACTCACCCCATCTTGCTCGCAGGCAAAGATGGTCCCCGTGCGGCCGAACCCCGTCGCCACCTCGTCACAGATGAGCAAGGTCCCGTGAGCATCACAGAGCTCACGAATTTTGCGAAGGTGCCCGGGCGGGGCGGTGACCATCCCCGCAGCGCCCTGGACCACCGGCTCGACGATGACCGCCGCCACCTCCCCCTCAAGACGCTCCAGCGCGGGGCCCAAGGCCTCAGCGCATGCGAGCTCACACTCCGGGTAGGTGAGCCCCAGCTCGCAACGGTAACAGTACGGGCCAGGGATCTGCTCGGTGGGAAAAAGCAGCGGGCGGAAGGCCGCATGGAAGAGGTCGATGCCACCCACGCTCACCCCCCCCAAGGTGTCGCCGTGGTAGCCGCCCCTAAGGCTCACGAAGCGGGTGCGGCGGCTCTCCGGCTCCCGACGCCGCCAGTACTGAAAAGCCATCTTGAGGGCCACCTCGACCGCCGTGGAGCCGTCGTCGGAGTAGAAGACTTTGGTGAGGCCCGGTGGGGCTTCGGCGACGAGGGCCTCGGCGAACTCCACGGCCGGAACGTTGCCCAACCCCAGCAGGGTGGAGTGAGCCACCTTATCGAGCTGGTCGCGTATGGCCTGGTCGATCTCCGGGTGGCGGTGGCCGTGAACGGTGACCCAGAGGGAGCTCACCCCGTCGAGGTACGTGACCCCGTGGATGTCGGTCAGGGTCGCCCCTTCGCCGCTCTCGATGATAATGGGCCTCTCGGCCGCCCACTCGGACATCTGCGTGAAGGGATGCCAGACGTAGGCCTTGTCGGCCCGCTCCAAAGGGTGCTCCTCGCCCCGGCTCAACGAATCACCCCCTGCCGCCTGCCCACCTTCTCAATAATCTCAAGGGCGCGGCCGATCTCGTCCGACCCCAGAGCCGCCGTCACGGTGAGGCGAAGGCGCGCCGTCCCCTTGGGCACCGTCGGCGGCCGAATCCCCTGGGCGAAGAGCCCCGCCTCCAAAAGAGCGTCGCTGAAGGCCATGGCCTCGGCGTCGCCGCCCACAAGGAGGGGAAAAATCTGTGTGGTGGATCCCATCGTCTCGGCGCCTATGGCCTCAAGGCCCCCTGCCATCCGGCGGATGTTCTCCCAGAGGCGCTCCCTTCGTTCGGGCTCGGCCTCGAGCACCGCAAGGGCGGCCCGGGCGGCTGCTACAACCGGCGGAGGAGGAGCGGTGGTGAAGATGAAGCTCCTCGACCGATTTACCAGGTAGTCAATGGCGTCCCGCTCGGCGGCCACGTAGGCGCCGAAGCTCCCCAGGCTTTTTCCCAGGGTGCCCACGACGAACTCCACCCGGCCGCTCACCCCGCACTGCTCGATGCTCCCGCGACCCCCCTCCCCCAGGACCCCCGTGGCGTGGGCCTCGTCGACCAGCATCCAGCAGCCGTACCTCTCCTTTATATCTACCAGGGAGGCCAGGGGAGCAACGTCTCCATCCATGCTGAAAAGCCCGTCGGTGGCGAGAAGCCGCCTTCGATACCGGCCTGCCTCTTCATCTTCAGCCAGCATCGCCTCCAAGGCCCCGGCGTCGGCGTGGGGATAGGTCCGTAGCTTTGCTCCCGCCAGCCTACAGCCATCGATCAGGGAGGCGTGGTTGAGCTCGTCGGAGTAAACCGCATCGCCCGGCCCGACGATCGCGCCGATGACCCCGACGTTGGCCATGTAGCCCGTCGAGTATAGCAGGGCCGCCTCGGTCCCTTCGAACGCCGCCAGGGCCTCCTCGATCTCCCGGTGAGGCTCGAGGTTCCCCGCGATGAGCCGGGCCGATGACGCGCTGGCCCCCCAGCGGCGAAGGGCCGCCTCGGCAGCCTCCAACACGGCCGGGTGTCGGGCGAGACCCAGGTAGTCGTTGCTGGAGAGGTGGATTACGGGCCGGCCGTCAACCACCCAGCGGCCGTCCTCTCCAAGATCGACTATTCGCATCCTGCGCCTGCGGCCCCGACGCTCTAACGCCTCTAGGGCCCTGGCCCAGGGCGCGCTGGCGGTATCAGGCTCAGCGTTCATCGATGGTCTCAATTAAGGAATGGAGCACGAGCGCGGCCTCCAAAAAGAGGGGCGGCTGCACTCTCGGCGGCCCCCGAATAGTGCAAGGCCCGCCCTAGGGCGGGCCCAATCGGGGCTTTCTTCTACCATCTAAGATAGGGCCTTGTCAACTACCCAAGGCGGCGTTGATGATATGCCCGGACGCCTTCGATTCGATAATCCTCGCCTCTCAGATAAGGAGGGAGACGACCCCGGGCGACGCAAATTCAAACGCCCCGGCGCGCAAACGCTTGGCCACCGCGTGATGAGGGCGCCATTGCTCCGGGTCAGGCCCGCTACGGAATGGACTTTTGTAGCCTCGATCGCCTCTTCCAGGCTCATGGCCGGAAGGATCGTCGGCAGGCGCTTTGCCAGCATGCTCTTGCCCGCCCCCGGCGGGCCGATAAGAAGAACGTTATATATAGTTTAACCTTTTAGTCTTTAGGTAGGCGTCCATGTCAAATCAACCCGGTCCTGGCCTTCCAGTTTGCCCATGCAAAGTTAGGATTTACGATGTAGTTGCTACTGACTCGATTAGACCTCAGGGGCAATAACTGTTGAAATATGAACTTTTCGGTCGGATGGCCATAGTTAAGATTACCTAGGATAATCGAACCTGTGGCCAAGACCAGCTCATAGGGAGACGAAAAACCACCAAACTCTAACTCTAAAGGTGGTACAATGAATGGGGGCAGGTCACATCGTGGCAAAGAAGGTTTCTGCCCAGCCGCAACCTTATATCAAAGAACGTGCGCGCACGCGCGTAGCAAAGAGCGTGCCTGGGCACGGAGGAGGGCTTTTAATGGCTGAGGATATAGATAAAATCAAATACAGGAACCATATTATCAAGGCTATGCCGGTCAGAAACCCTGATGGAGGTGGCTGGATTGCCCGGTTTAGAGCTTGGAAGTACGAAGCGGGAAAAACACTAGAGAAGGTCGTGAAGGACCAAGAATCACATGTTTGTAAAGACAAGGGCGAAGCAATCAAGCGCTCCATCTCCATGGGAAAGTTTTGGGTGGATCGAGAGGAGGGCCCGCCTTGAGGCTCTACCCTCAATAGGGTCGCCTGATGGTGGGCGCGGCAGGGGTAGGGGAAGGATTCAACATGAGCGAACATAATGTGTCAGAAATTTTTCTATCTTTTGTGGTCCGTTTCAACCACCCCACCGGTTCGGCTACGTTGCAGCTGCCCAGCAAACCACCGGTGGGGTCCAAAGAGGCAGGCGTGAAATATATCCTGGGCTACGGTGACAGCAGAGACAAGCTTTACAGGCTAGGACCCTTTTCTTACGAAGAGGCGAAGGGCCATAGCCCCACAGGCAAATTCCTGTACATAGCGATTGTTAAGGACGATAAAACCCTGAAGGAAGAACTCATTGATACAGAGCGGGAATGGCCGCCCACAGCAACTGGCTCAGATATAGTCGATAGGAACTACACTATATGGGGATAGCGGAAACCAGCTTGGTGGTGGGCGAGGCAGGAGTAGCCTTACACTAAGGATCGCGCGAGCACGCCCGTCCCCAGGGGGCCGATGAGCAGAACGTTATATATAGTTTAACCTTTAGTCTTTAGGTAGGCGTCCAGGTCAAATCAACCCGGTCCTGGCCTTCCAGCTTGCCCATGCCAAGTTAGGATTTACGATGAAGTTGCCCCTAACGCCTCAGCTTAAGCTAATCTCCCTTCGGCCCTCAGAAGGAGCAGGTCGGGCGGAAAGCCCGTCGTGACGGCATTTTTTGCTTGACAAGTGGTTCCATGTGTCGTCTTATAATTGTGAGTTACCATAGAGGGAGTCATGTCCGCTCGGCCAGCGTGCAACGGGAGTCATTTTTAAGCGCTCTTCTCCATGGAACGAAGGAGAAGGAAATGACCAAGGCGGAACTCGTCAGTCTCCTCGCTAATGAGTGCGGCATCACCAAGGCGAAGGCAGGCCAAGCGGTGGATTACATCGTCAACTCCATCCAGACCACTTTGGGTGGAGGGGGAAGAATCGCCCTCGCCGGCCTCGGAACCTTCGGCATCTCTAATCGAGCCGCCAGGATGGGCCGCAACCCTCAAACGGGTCAGCCTATTCACATTCCGGCCCGGCGGGTGCCTACTTTCAAGGCGGCTAAGGCGCTCAAGAACGCTGCCTCATAGGGTAGTACGGACCCTCAAGCTCTCTTTTTGACACTCGGCAACCGCATGCATTCAAGTTGCGCTTGCCAAAGGGATAGTTTGTCCTTCCAAAAGGAATAGAACGTCACCGTTCCCCCTTCGCCTCCACTCAATCACATGGGGCTCGATTCGATAAACCGTTGTTGGACGCCTACCCTGTCACTGTGTGGCCCAATGATACCGGGAGTGAAGCCACGCCCCACATTTTCCTGATGTCCCGCTCTATTTCTTCCATGTTAGGACCGTTGGCCTTTAACTTGAGCCATTGACTTTTACCTGATAGGTTAGTGGTATGTCTTGGGGGGGCCTACGGACGGCCGCCGGAAAAGGCAGGACACCTACCCGGCCCCATTAATTTTATTCAATCAAGGGCAACCCGTATATCAACTTCACGATGTAATCATCACTCGTGACCGTTGGGGCTCAGGGGCAATTTCAGATGAAATATGCACTCTCGCCACGCCATCAGGTGGTTCCGACTTCAGAACGTTATATATAGTTTAACCTTTAGTCTTTAGGTAGGCGTCCAGGTCAAAACAATCCGGTTGATGGCCAGAGTTAAGATTACCTGGGAAAATATTATCCGCTAAGACCCAAAAATAAGTCTTGCTTTCTTCCGACATTTGTCCTATTGTTTGGAGAGCAAGAGATAGACTAGGCAAGAACGACGCAAGAACGACAGGCCACCGCACAGGCGTCTGTTGTACGCCGTGCGGTTTTTTTGTGAACAGCTCGCCGGTCCGTCTCGCAAAAACTCAAGGAAAGG